>JBQCJB010000377.1:0-10003 GCA_051953155.1 Aureliella sp.
GATCGGCTGTCGCGCGTGTTCGTCTGCGAATCGTTCCGCCAAAGCGCCGGCGTGACGGACAACCGAGGACACGACCAGACTTGGTTGCGCGCCGATCTGGCGGCCAAGAGCGTTCAAGACCGCATCGACTACCATCGCAAGTTGCTCGGCGACAAGGCCGACGAATACACCGCCCACGACGACCGCATCCGCTTGCTGGTCGATACCAACGGCGACCACAAAGCCGACAAGGCGACGGTGTTCGCCGACACCTTCAATCGCCTGGAGGATGGCACTGGCGCGGGCGTGCTGGAGCACAACGGCGACGTGTTCTACACCTGCATCCCGAAGCTGTGGCGACTGCGTGACAAGAATAACGACGGCGTGGCCGAGGAGCGCGAGGTGCTCTACGACGGCTTCGGCGTCCGCGTTGCTTTTCGCGGGCACGATATGCACGGGCTGGTTATCGGCCCAGACGGGCGACTGTACTGGAGCATCGGTGATCGCGGGTACAACGTCCAAACGCCTTCCGGCCAGTTCGCCAATCCGGAAAGCGGCGCGGTCTTTCGCTGTGAACTGGATGGATCGAATCTCGAACTGTTCGCCACCGGTTTGCGGAACCCACAGGAACTGGCCTTCGATAACTGGGGAAATCTGTTCACCGGCGACAATAACTCCGACAGCGGCGACAAGGCGCGCTGGGTCAACGTGCTCGAAGGAGGCGATACGGGTTGGCGGATGATGTATCAGTACATTTCCGATCGCGGCCCATTCAATCGCGAAAAGATTTGGCATCCGTACTCGCCCGAAGCGCCGGCGTACATCGTCCCGCCGATCGACAACATCGCCGATGGACCGTCGGGACTGACCTACTACCCTGGCACCGGTCTGTCCGACGATTACCAAAACTGTTTCATGTTGGTCGATTTTCGCGGCGGTCCGAGCAACAGCGGCCTGCGGCTGATCCGCGTCAAACCCAAGGGAGCGTTCTGGGAGGTCGAACGCAACGAGCAGTTGATCTGGAACATTCTGGCCACCGATGCCGACTTCGGTCCCGACGGGGCCCTGTGGGTGTGCGACTGGGTCAACGGCTGGGTCGGTGAAGGCAAGGGACGCATCTACCGTTTCTTCGATCCGCAGACGCAACAGTCGCAGGCGGCCAAGGAAGTCGAACAAGTCTTGAAGGAGGGCTTTCGCGAGCTCTCGCCCGAGCGGCTCGGAGAACTGCTCTCACATGCCGATCGTCGCTTGCGGTCGGAAGCCCAGTGGGAACTGGCTGCGCGGGGAATTAGCGGCCAATTCGAAAAGTTAGTCGCCGATAGCGCGGCCGAGCCGCTGGGACGACTGCACGCGGTTTGGGGATTGGCACAGATCGCTCGTCTGCGCGGCGATCAACGAACCGCATTGACGGACAAGCTGGCAGGCCTGCTGGGCGACAACGACCCGATCATTCGCGCAGCGGCAATTCAAGGCCTGGCCGATGCCGCAACCGCTGCCGGTTCCGCACAGCGCGATCTGGTCGCGAAGGTCGAAAACCGCATCGTCGGTTTGCTGGCCGACGACGAGCCGCGCGTGCAATACGCCGCCGCGATGGCCTGCGGCAAGCTCCAACTGCCCAGCGCGCTGGACGCCGTCTGCAAGCTACTCAGCGACAATGCCGACAGCGATCCAGCCCTTCGCCATGCGGGCATCATGGCTCTGACTGGTGCCCCCGACACGACGCGCGTCGTCGGTCTGACAGAACATCCGTCGCGCTCGGTGCGAATCGCAGCCGTCGTCGCCCTGCGCAAGCGGCAGGATCCGCGCGCGGCTGCGTTCTTAAGCGACACCGATATTGGGGTACAAACCGAGGCAGCCCGAGCCATCCACGATGTGCCCGATTTGCACTCGGCACTGCCCGCGCTGGCGGCGCTAGCCGCGCGTCCGAACTTGCCTGAACCGCTGCTGCACCGCGCCTTGAATGCGAACTTCCGCTTGGGCGGGGCTGAAAACGCGCAGGCGATCGCTGCCGTGGCTGCCGATCCGTCGCGATCGGAGAGCATGCGTGAGGAAGCGCTGGCGATGCTGCGAACGTGGGCCGAGCCGGGCGATCTGGATCGCGTGATGAATCGACACCTGCCACTGGAAAATCGCGACCCGGCCCCGGCCAAAGCAGCCCTGTCGAAGGCGCTGGCCGGCGCGCTGAACGGATCGGAAAAACTCCGCACGCTCGCGCTCGAAACGGCCGCCGACCTGGGCATCAAGGAAGCGGTCAAAACCCTGCAGCAGACGGCGCTCGACGCGCAGCTGGGTGGTGAATCGCGGGCGGCAGCCGTACAGAGCATGCTGCGTCTGGATAAGGCGGCGGCTGTACCGGTCATTCAGAAACTGCTGGGCGATCCAGCGGCGATCGTGCGTGCCGCGGCCCTGCGGGCCTGGGCCGAAGTCGAGCCGAAGCAGGCGATTCCACTGCTGGAGAAGGCGACTCAATCGAAGGAGCCGGTCGAGCGACAAAACGCATGGGATACCTTGGCTGGAGTCGACGATCCGGCAGCCGCGGAGCTGATCAGCGCCGGCGTCCAAAAATACCTCGACAACGATCTGCCGGCGGACGTGTGGATGAACGTACTGGAAGCCAGCGAAGGTCGTGTGAGCGCAGCCCTGCAGGCCAAGCTCGCCGAATTCGAACGCCGCCAAAGCCAAACCGATCCGCTGGCTCCCTATCGGGATTGTCTCGCCGGCGGAGATCCGCGATCCGGCGAGCAGATCTTCATGACGCGAGCCGAACTGTCGTGCGTTCGCTGCCATCGCGTCGGCGACAAGGGAGGCGAGGTCGGTCCGGTCCTGACGGAGATCGGCCAGACCAAGGACAGTCGCTACCTGCTGGAGGCGATCGTCAATCCCGATGCAAAGATCGCCGAGAACTTCGAAACGGCGGTGATCCTCACCGACGAGGACGAAGTCTTGACCGGGATCGTCAAAAGCGAGACGGCTGAAAACGTGCGCCTGATCACGGCCGAGGGAAAGATCATCGATATTCCGACCGACGCGATCGTCGTTCGCAAGAAAGGCAAATCGTCGATGCCCAGCGATCTCATCAAGCACATGAGCCGCAGGCAACTTCGCGATTTGGTGGCCTACCTCAGTTCGCTCAAAGGGAATCGTCGGTAACCAATATGCGTGTCGCCGTCCGCAAAGAGATATTTCCCGGGGAACGCCGCGTCAGCCTCGTGCCAGGCTCGGTGCCAGCCTTGATCAAAGCCGGTTTCGAAGTCGTCGTCGAGTCGGGCGCGGGCGAGGCAGCGGGCTTCAGCGATGATGCCTACCGGCAAAAAGGAGCCGAAATTGCGCTCAGCGCCGACCAGTGGATGAGCGCTCCGATCATCCTCAGCGTGTTGGCCGCTGGTGCCGACGCCGAGCAAGGCGCGGAACTCCGCGGACGCTTGCGAGCTGGGCAAACCGTCATTGGCATGTGCGACCCACTGGGCGCTCCCGAGCCGATTCAGGACTGGGCCCAGCGCGGCGTGTCGCTGTTTTCTCTCGAACTCATTCCGCGCATCACCCGCGCGCAAAGCATGGATGTCCTGAGCTCGCAGGCGACGATTGCCGGCTACCGAGCCGTCCTGCTGGCCGCGACCGAACTGCCGAAGATGTTTCCGATGTTGATGACCGCTGCCGGCACGATCACCGCTGCAAAAGTTTTGATTCTAGGTGTCGGTGTCGCCGGCCTGCAGGCGATCGCGGTGGCCCGTAAACTCGGCGCGGTCGTGTCGGCCTACGACGTCCGCACCGCGACGCGCGAACAGGTGGAAAGCCTGGGCGGTCGGTTCGTCGACCTGGGCTTGGACACGGCCTCCGCCGAAGACCGCACCGGCTACGCCAAAGCCCTCGACGAATCTTTTTACGCCAAGCAACGGGAATTGCTGGCCAAGATAATCGCCACCCAGGACGCGGTCATTTGCACGGCGGCCATTCCGGGCAAACGCTCGCCTCTGCTCGTGACCGCTGCAGCCGTCGCTGCGATGCGTCCGCGGAGCGTGATCGTCGACCTGGCCGCCCAGCGTGGAGGCAATTGCGAATTGACCCGACCCGACCAGCGCGTCATCCAGCATCAGGTCACGATTCTCGGTCCGACCAACATTGCGGCCCACGTCGCATTGGACGCAAGCCAAATGTTCAGTCACAATGTGACCAAGTTCCTGCTCAACCTCGTCGAGGGAGGCCAGCTCCGCTTCGAGGCCGACGATCCGATCATTCGCGAAACTCTCGTGACTCACGGCGGAGAAGTTGTGCAGCCTCGGCTCCGCGCGATCCTCGGTTTGCCGCCGCTGGAGGCAGTTCCGAAATAACCCACCCCCGTTTTGCGCCCTTCCATCTCCAGGAGTTTTTCTATGGCGTTCTCGTTCAGGCAACTTCGCACCGGCGCACTGGTTCTGGGTTGGCTCGCCAGTGTGCTGCTGGGCACGGTGACTACCGCTTCGGCCGAGGAACCTGCGGTCAAGCCGATTCGCGCTCTGCTGGTGCTGGGCGGCTGCTGCCACGACTACGCCACGCAGAAGGAGCTCCTGTCCAAGGGCATTTCCGCTCGCGCCCATGTGGAGATCGTGGCGGCATACGACCCTGACAAGACCAACCGGCATCTCAATCCGATTTATGAAAACGCTGGCTGGGCTGACGGCTTTGACGTCATCATCCATGACGAATGTTCATCCGAAGTGAAAGATCTGGCCATCGTCGATCGCATCCTCGAACCGCATCGCAAAGGTTTGCCGGCGGTGGTCCTTCACTGCGGCATGCACTCCTATCGCAGCCAAGGTTACCCGGAAAAAGTGACCCCTTGGTTCGAATTCACCGGATTGCAGTCGACAGGGCACGGCCCGCAAGCTCCCATCGACATCCAGTATGTCGACAGTTCCAGTCCGATCATCCAAGGTTTGAGCAACTGGACGACAATCAACGAGGAACTGTACAACAACAGCGCCGGACACCTGCTGGAATCAGCCACAGCGCTGGCCCGCGGTCATCAAAAGGCCAAGAACAAGGCGGGTGTGGTCAGCGAAAATGACTACATCGTCGCCTGGACCAACAATTACCGCGATACCGCAAAAGTTTTCGCCACCACGCTCGGACACAACAACGATACCGTCGGCGACGCGCGGTATTTGGATCTGATCACCCGCGGCTTGCTTTGGTCCTGCGGCAAGCTGGACAAAAAGTACCTGAAGTAGAGCTTGCTCTCGACACCTCAGCCTGCATTGGGTATACGTCGTCGAGCTTCGACACGTTCCCGAGTGGGGCAAAGGATCGTCGATGGACACCCAAGCGGGAAGAACCGGACTCTGGTTCGCCGTGATCGCTGCATCACTTCTTGGCGAACCGGAGCGACTATTGGTTGCCGCTGCCGAGCCGCCGGCCGCCCAGTCGGTGGGCACTTCCGCGCCGCGTTTTAATGATGCCGCTGCGCTGCCGTCGGAATTCCTCCCGCCGGCTCCCCTCGGCGCCGCAGCGCATGCTTGGGATTTGCCGCTGGTAATGGATCCAGCCAGCCTACCGATCGCGCCGTCCCAACCCGCTCCGCCGCCGCTAGATCAGCCGCCGCTAAGTCAATGGACATTGGTTCAGCCGCTACTAGTCCAAGTGCCGTTGGACCAGCCACAGTTGGATCAGCCGCTCTTCAACAGCGGTGCGCTACCGTATTTAGTGGACGAGTCGGCCGCCGGGCAAAGCTCGCTGACGGCAACGATCGAGAACGAAGCGTTCGACGACGCGGTTGGCAGCGAGCATCGTCCGCGTGCCCTGCTGGGACGGCTTCTGCAGGATCAGGCCAATTTTTACTCGCCCGAATCGTTGCTACTGATGGGCAGTGGTCTGATCGTCGGCGCGACGCTGGCCAACACGTCGCTCGACCGCGACATCCAGGCTCATCTGCAATCCTCACTGCACCATGCCAACACCGACGAATGGCTCGAATCGCTGCACGCGAACAAGGAATTTGGTGACGGGCGGATCACGCTGCCAATTTTTGCGGGAGCTTGGGTACTGGGTGGTTTGCTGCCCAGGTCGCGAACTGCGGACAGGGCACAGGTTTGGGGCGAACGCACGCTGCGCGGATTTCTTGTCGGCGCACCGCCGCTGCTGGCGCTACAGCTCGCCACGGGCGGTTCACGTCCAGGCGAGACCTCTCACGGTTCGGAATGGGAACCGCTGCGCGACAACAATGGCGTCAGCGGCCATAGTTTCATGGGCGCGCTGCCATTTATCACCGCCGCCAAGATGTCAGACTCGCTGCCGCTGAAGGCCACCTTCTACGCTGCCTCAGCTCTTGCGCCACTGTCGCGCACCGCCGACGGCGCACACTATCCGTCGCAAATTGCGCTCGGCTGGTGGATGGCTTACCTGTCGGCCAGCGCGATCCACGCGACCGATCGACCGCAAACGCGGTGGCGTCTGTTTCCGACGACGGTAGCCAACGCTTCCGGCATGGCGCTCGAGTACCGGTTCTAGCCTTGGTTGGCACAAGCCCAGCAGCGTCAGCGTCCGGCGACTCCCGCGACGATGATGGATCCGAGAAGCAGGACCAGCAAGCCGAGCAAGACCCAGATAATCGGGGACGTCCTGTACTTGATTCCAGGCGTGGCGTCGATGATCGCTTTGTATTCGGGCGAGAAAACATACTCGCCCTTGCGCGACAACAATAAATACAAAAAGTAGGCGCTGATAATGGTGCCAAAGGGGAACCCGAGCAGTCCGATCACCGACACGACGGACGCACCGATGCGCGCCCACGGCGTAAGACGGCGGAGGCCCCGAGCCACGAAAATTTGGAAGATGCCCAGTGCTGCCATGACGGGTGAGAACATCAACATGAATATCGCGGTCGGCATCGTGCGCGCGTCGCTCAGAAAGCCAATGCCCAGGCCGACATAGGCCAAGGAGCATAGGATCGCGAGGATGCCCCCCAACCAATACAGCAGGCCAATCGAACGCACCGATGCTTCGTGACTGATGAACTGCTTGCGGATAAGGACCGCATCGCCGCCGAGCGAGTAGTCGGTAATTTGATCGGTGGTTACGGCATAGGGATTAGAGTTAGCCAGTTCGGACATGGTGCCCTATCGAGAAGAGTGGAATGGGACGCGCAGGGTGGCGGATAAGAAAACGATTTAACCGTTACGGCTGCTGGACGCAGTAGAGCGTCTTGCTCGAGCGGATAAACAATTGATTCCCGTTGATGGCGGGAGTGGCGCTGAAATCTTCGGTCTGGTCGGTCAGGCGGTTGGCCGACAACAGTTCAAAACTCGGCCCTGGCTTAATCACAAAAATCTCGCCGTTGCGAGCGACGTAGTAGATCTTGCCGTCGCCGGCGACGGGGGACGAATAATCTTGTCCGCCCATTCCGCCCGCTCCGCCGCGACCTCCGCGGCCACCTCCGCCACCGGCCGGTCCGCGGGGATTTTGTGCCTGGGTCCCTTCGCCGTCGCGGTCCGACTGGGACGAGCCGGTGCCGCCGGATTGTGAGGCCAAGCGCGACTTGTACACTTCCTTGCCGGTCTTGGCATCGAGACAGGTCATGATGCGAGCCGACACAAAGTAGAGCCGGCCGTCGAGAACCAGTGGGCTGCCGATACGATTTCGCTCGCCGCCGCTCCACAGCACGTGCGTCTTGGTGACATCGTCCTTGCCGCCGGCGCGGAGGGCGAATGAGCCGCCTCCGCGACCTTCGACGGCGAACACGGTATCCCCTTGGGCGACCACGCTCGAGCAGTACGAATCGTCTTGGCTGGCCTCGGCATACCAACGCAGTTTGCCGGTCTCCGGATTCATACCCCAGATCTCATACGGCACCCCCAAGACCAGATCGGTACGGTCTTTGTCGACTTCGACCAGCACGGGAGTGCCCCACGTTCCGACAAAGCCGTCGGCTTGTTGTTTCCAAGCCTGCTCGCCGGTCTCTTTGTTAAACGCCACGATCGCTTGGCTCTCCGCCGGCGCGGTAACGATGACCAGGTCCTTGTAGAGGATCGGACTGGAGGCGGAGCCCCAGCCGCGTGGATCGGCGCCGGTGCCGACTTGGGCGCTCCAAAGCTTCTTCCCTTCCAGGCTAAAAGCGTGGAGGCCCGACTTGCCGAAGTACACGAAAACGTTCTGGCCGTCGCTGACCGGCGTATGCGACGCATAGCCATGTTCGGCGAACATGCCGCGGTATTCTTCCTCGGGGTAGTAGGGATCGATGGTCTCGTCCCACAGTTCCTTGCCGCTGGCGCGATCGTAACACAGCAGGTGCAGTTTCAAGGCTTTCATGTCGCCGACGTTTTCGCGGCTTTGACCGTAACCGGTCCAGCATGAGACCAGCACGCGATCTCCGACGACGATTGGGCTGGACGAGCCGCGCCCGGGCAACGCCACTTTCCATTTCAGGTTTTCCGTTGCGCTGAAATGGCTCGGCAGCTGTTTGGCATCCGCCGCGACGCCCGATCCGTTGGGCCCTCGAAAGCGGCTCCAATCCCCCATCGAGCTCGCGCCGTTGAGAGCCACCAGCGTCCCGGCCACCGTCCCTAACAGCCCACTGAAAAACCTCATTCTGCAGCCTCCCGAGAAAAGAAGAGTTCGAGCCCAGAACCGACCTGCGAGCAGAGTGCGTTAGCCCCGACGACGAACCTCGGGCTTGCCGATGCCGCCGCGAATTTTGCCGTCATCGCTTTCGTTCGGAGTCGCACCCAGCACCAGATCGAACTTGGCGGACAGTTCACCGATCTTCGAATTTTTGATCGGTGCGAATTCGGCCATGATCAACTCGCGCAATTTCGGATCGCGGACTTCGCGAGTCACGCCGTCACGATCGTTTTGAGGATGCCCTTTGATCAGCAGTTGAGTTGTCAGGACGCGCTGGCCGTTGCGGCTAACGGCAAAGTGGATGTGTGGGCAGCGGCCGGGATAGGGCACGGGCTTGATCGTGCGGAAATAGTAGTTGCCAGCCGAATCGGTCAAGAAGCGTCCGTAGCCCTGGAAGTTGCTGTCCAGCTTGTCACGATTGGAACTGCCCGAGTGGAGATAGGATCCGTTATTGTCGACCTGCCAGATCTCGACAAACGCATTGCGGATCGGTTCGCCCGACACGTCGAGCACCTTGCCGGTCAGATGCGTGATTTCGCCCACCGCCGGTGTGACCGCGTCGTTGACCACGATGAGGTCGTTGTCGGTATCCAGTGGCAGTTTGTCCGGATAAAACGGGCCTTCGGTCAACCGCGGCGTCTTGGTCAGTTCCTCAGCGAACAGCCCCGGCACGACGCACAGGCTCGCCCCGAAAGCCAGCGACTGGGCGAACAGTCGCCGCGACAGCCGCCCCGGCGAAACTCCGGCATCCTCCAAGCGTGCCCATTCCTGCTGCGAGAATTCTAGGCCAGTCGAGGTCCGCCGATTCGAATGCAGATGAGTCATATTCGCTGTCCTCTTTCGAAATAGAGATAAGTCGCTGCAGGTTAAACACGTGCACGGGCAATTTGTTTCGGCCGCCGCCCAGCTAGATGGCACCATCCAGGCGGCTTTTGTTAAGATACGTGGCCGCTTGCATTGCTCAACTTCGAGACTGCGTTTTTCTTAGGAGCCAACGTGCTGGAACTGGACCGCTTCTCCTTTGGCGTAGGCGATCGTTTTGCTCATCAAGCCAAGGCCCAATTGCGCGCCTTCCAGATGATAGCCGACGACGGCGTCGCGGTTGTGCCGGTCTGGAACAAATCCAATCGCGAGCACTCGTTTATCGGTTCGGAACCGCACAGCGTCCGCACAGCCGCCCAGGCCGCCGTCGAGCAGCTGGGCTGGACGCGTCCCTGGCATGTCGATGCCGATCACATCCGCCTGGAAACGGTCGACCGTTTCCTGCAGCCGAGCGACTTCTTCACCATCGACGTAGCCGACAGCATCGGCCAAGCGGCCAGCCACGGCGACGTCGACAGTTTTGTCCAACGGCACAGCGACTTAATCGGCACGCTCGAATTGTCCGGCGTCTCGCGCCCTTTGAACATCTCGCGCGACGATCTGGCTCGCA
>JBQCJB010000378.1:0-5225 GCA_051953155.1 Aureliella sp.
ACTCGCTGCGCGAACGCGACGCCGCCAAGGCCGAGCTCGGCAAGCTGAACATCCGCTATCGCGCCGGCCGTACGCTCGTGCCATTCCGGCTGACCGGCAACTTGGATTGGGGACTCCAGGCCCCCGAGCTCGATTCCCTCAGTGGACTGACCTTTTGGGTCTGGCCCGAATCGCTATGGGCTCCGATCTCGTTTACCGCCGCCGTACTGGCCGCCCGCGGCCAACTAGCTTCCGACTGGTCGCAGTGGTGGTCTTCCAAAGACGCGCAGGTCAACCAGTTCATCGGCGAAGACAATTTGTTCTTCTATGGGCTGGCCGAGATGGCCATGTTCCTCGGCATGCAAGGGCGCCAGTGCCAGGCCGATCCTCCCGAGGGCAAGCTGCAGTTGCCGAAAATCATCGCCAACCATCATCTGCTGTTCCTGGATAAAAAGGCCAGCAGCAGTGGGCAAGTCAAACCGCCCAGTGCCCGGCAACTGCTCGACTGGTACACGGCAGACCAGTTGCGGATGCACTTTTTGAGCCTCGGCCTGGGACTGAAGCACGTTAGTTTCCGTCCCAAACCGCTGGATCCTAAGGCCAGCAGCGGCAGCCCCGATCCGGTGCTTAAGGATGGAAACATTCTCAGCAACTCGCTCAACAAGGCCGTTCGCTCGTGCTTTTACACGGCGCAAAAATTCTGCGATTCCCAGTTGCCGCGCGGCCCGGTCAGCGACGACATCGTCGAACAGTCCGAGAAACTGATCCTAATGATCGAACAGACGATGGCTCGGCAGGAGTTTCACACTGGCATCGAAGCGATCGGCGGATTTATCCGCGACATCAACAAGCTCTGGACCGAACAAAAACCGTATGCGGACGATTGCCCGGAAGAGCAACGCAAACAGGCTTTGATCGATGCCTTCCACATGGTCCGCGTGGCAGTGACGTTGCTGCACCCCGTGGCGCCGACGGGCACCGAAAAGGTTCGCGAGCAACTGGGCATCGGACCGGAACTATGGGACTGGTCGCGCATTTTCGATCCGCTCGAAAGCTTTTTCGGCCCCGATCATCGCTTCGCGCACTTGCCCCAGCACACCGATTTCTTCGACAAGACGGCCTACCAAATCAACCAATAGCGCAGCGCGCCATTCGCAGCTCGCGGGAGGCATGGCCGACTATGCTGAACCATGCGCGCGTTAGCGCTCGCGCAGTTGCCCCAGCGTCTCGGCGATCCAGTCGTCCAACCAGCGGCGCATGCCGCCGCGTTTATCGGATGCCAGGTAGCCCAGATGCCCGCCGAATCGCGTCGTTTCGATCGTGACGCTCGAGCTGAACTGATGGCGGTCGAAGGCCGCGTAGGGCACGATCGGGTCGTGCATGTCGATCAATAACCGAGTCGGCACCGCGATCTTGTCAAACCAGCGCGAGGAACTCGCCTGCGAGTAGTATTCATCGGTATTGGCGTAGCCGGCCAGCGGCGCGGTGTACCAGTCATCGAACTGGCGGATCGTGCGCGGCATCGGGCTCGGGCGGATGCTCCGCCAGGCTTCCCAGCGGGCGGCACGCGCCTGAACTTGCCGATCGAGCAGTTTCAAGTAATACCGCGTGTACGGCATGCGAGTCATGCGTTCCATATTCAGACTGCATACGTGGAGATCCGAGGGCGGGGCCACGGCTACGGCCAGCGCGATTTGGGCTGAATCGACTTGGCTCGACTCGGGATTTTCGGCCAGTTCGCCCAACATTTTCAACAGAATGTTGCCGCCGAGCGAAAACGCAGCGATCGCCAGCGGTGCCTGTGGAAAACGGCTTTGGGCCTGAGCCACGACCGCGGCCAGATCGCTGCTGGCGCCGGCGTGCGAAGGGCGGTAGCCATGCACGAGCCCAGCTCCGCAACCGCGGAGGTCCACCCGCCACACCCGCAAACCTGCAGTGGCCAAGCGATGCGCCATCCGCCGCAAGTACGGACTGCTGTGATCGCCCCCCAGCCCATGAACCAGAATCACCAACGGCGCATCGTCGCCCAGCGGGTCGCCTTGCTCTTCGTGCACGACCAGCGCCTCGCCATCGGCCAACGACACCAACAGCGGCCGAGCCGAGTACGGCAGCAGCCGGCCGGTGAATAGACCTCCATAGATAGTCTGCAGATGGCCGCTGCGAAGGAGCGGGTGGGGACGAAACGGTTCCATGACCGCGACTAACCTACCGATTCAATTTATAGAATCGAACGAACGATTGAATTGACTGATTTTGATAAAAACCAGTCGGACTTTGCAAGCTCCAAAGTGTTTAAGATTCGTCAGCCAGCCGCTGCGGAAACTTCTCGAAATAGACTTTTAAACTTTCCAACAGCGGATCGATCGTTTTCGCCTGGATCGCGGCCGCGGGGGGCCAGTCCCACCAGCGGAAATCGGGATGTTCAGTGGTGACGATCTGGGGTTTTTCCTCGAGAAAGCCGAGGTAATAAGTCACGCGTTTGTCGTACGAACCGCGTTTCTTGCCCTCCACGCGATACTCGATTACGAAGCGAAATTCAGGGTCGACCTGGATGCTCTCTGCCGAGATGCCGGTCTCCTCCTGGGTTTCGCGAAGGGCCGTTTGCAGATTGTCTTCGTTTTCTTCCGCATGCCCTTTGGGTAAATCCCAGCGGTCGTCGTGGCGCATCAAAAGAAACTGTGGCTGCGGCCGACGCACCATTAAGATAAAACCCGCTGCTTCGTACGTTCCGTTCAATTGTCGATCCCCCAAAAACCTGAGCTGGCGGTATTCTATTTGACTTGTGGCGACGTGCTTGTCGGGCGGCGCTCGGTCGGACCGGCTGACCAACGCGATTGCAACGAACCTGCTCGCCCCTGGATGCCACCTGTGTGGACGCAACATGAAGATTTATACCAAAACCGGTGACGATGGAACGACGGGTCTGTTTGCGGGGGGACGCGTGCCCAAAGACCATCCGCGAATCACCGCCTACGGCAGCGTCGATGAACTCAATGCGCTACTGGGAGTCGCCGCCAGCCAAGCCCGCACCGGCAGCGGTGGTGGCGAGCCAGATTCGGCGAGCCTGGCTCTGCTGGTTGAGATTCTTGCGCAAGTCCAAAACGATTTGTTCTCGATCGGCTCGGAGCTGGCCTCGCCCCATCCGACGCGCAGCGGCACGAAACTGCTCCGCGACTCAGACGTTCAGCGGCTGGAGACCTGGATCGATCGCGTAGATGGCCAGCTCGAACCGCTGACCTGCTTCATCATCCCGGGCGGCTCGTTGTTTGCCAGTTGGTTGCACTCGGCTCGCACCGTCTGCCGTCGCGCCGAGCGGGATGTGGTGGCGCTTACGCACCAGGCGGAAGTCGAGAGCTGCCAGACCGTCTTGGTGTATCTCAATCGCTTGAGTGACTTGTTGTTCGTCATGGCCCGGCTGGCCAACCGCGCCGTCGGCCTGGCCGATGTCCCGTGGACCAAGCCGACTTAAACTCCGGCTGGAAGTAGACTCCGCCCGCGCATGGTCTTGCCGCGCGTTGGCCACGCAAGGAAGACTGCCAGAAGTGAGTGCGGGACAGCCGGGACAGCTGTCCTACTCTCGCCTCGTTTGCGCTTGGTTCGCTAAGAGCAGTGCGGCGAGGATGGTGTTTACCTTGAGCGGCGGCTGCGCTATAACGGAGAAGATTACTGGGAGACACTTTGGCTGGAATAGGAATCGCCTGTGCCTTTTGCTGAAATCGGACCGATTTCCATACATTTCCCTGCGCGTTGTGAAACGAATCAGCAGTTGCAGTCGCAGTTCCCGGAGTGGGACATCCCGCTCATCGAGGAAAAAACGGGCATCCAGAGCCGCTACATCGCTGCACCTGGGGAAACGGCGTCCGACCTGGCAGTGGAGGCCTGTGAAAAACTCTTTCGCGAGCACAACGTCGATCGCCAAGGCATCGACTTTGTCCTGCTGTGCACCCAGACGCCCGACTACCCGCTGCCGACGACGGCTTGCTTGCTGCAAACCCGCTTGGGCCTGCGCTCCAGCTGCGGCGCGATCGACTTCAATCTCGGCTGCTCGGGCTTCGTCTACGGGCTGGCGCTAGCCGAGGGCTTGATTCAGGCAGGCGCGGCCAAGAACATCTTGCTGGTCACCGCCGAGACGTACTCGAAATACATCGACAGCGACGATCGCAGCCTGCGGACGATTTTCGGCGACGCGGCTGCCGCCACGCTGATCACCGCCTCGGCCACGCGTTCCTTGGAGGCCTTCCAGTTCGGCACCGATGGCACTGGGGCCGACACCTTGCTGGTCGGCGACGGCGGCGCGCGGTCGCCGGATGACGCGATCAAACCGCGGCATCGTAAGCGTTGGAAGAGCCGGCTGTATATGGACGGTCCCAGCCTGATGAGTTTCACCGTCGTCGCCGTTCCCAAGCTGATCGAAGAGATCCTCGAGCTGGCCAAACTCTCGATGGACGACATTGATTTGTTCCTGCTGCATCAAGCCACGCATAAGATGCTGGCCCAAATGCAGGCTCGCCTGGGTGTCGGAGACGAACGCTTGCCGATCCGATTGGCGCACTGCGGCAACACGGTCTCGAGCACTTTACCGATCCTGATCTCGCAGCTACGTCAGGACGGCCGCATCCATCCGGGCAAGCCCAACTTGCTGGTCGGCTTCGGCGTCGGCTGGTCCTGGGCGGGTTGCGTCTGGCGCGACACGGCCGCCACCCGCTGATCGCCTCCGACCGGCCGCTACTGCATCGATTCTAAGGCGTTCCACCAGCCACAACGATGACAGCCATCCTCGGGATTTCCGCCTTCTATCACGATTCAGCGGCGGCCCTGGTTGTCGATGGGCAGATCGTTGCCGCTGCACAGGAAGAGCGTTTCTCGCGACGCAAGCACGATGCGGCATTTCCCAAACGAGCCATCGAGTACTGCTTGTCCGCCGCCGGAATGCGGCCCGAGCAGCTGGAGTATGTGGCGTACTACGAAAAGCCGTTCACCAAATTCGAGCGTCTGCTCGAAACGCAGGTGGCCTACGCACCGCGCGGTTATCGAGCGTTCCGCCGCGCCATGCCCAGTTGGCTGTCGCAAAAACTGCCGATGACCCGCGAGATTCACCGCGGTCTGGACGGTCGCTTCTCCGGCAGGATCGTGTACATCGACCACCACCAATCGCATGCCGCCAGCGCCTTCTTTCCTTCGCCGTTCTCGGAAGCCGCCATCCTCACCGTCGATGGTGTCGGCGAATGGTCGACGACCACGCTCGG
>JBQCJB010000379.1:0-3242 GCA_051953155.1 Aureliella sp.
ACCTTCGCCCTCAGCTCCGGCTACTACGATGCGTACTACCGCAAAGCCCTGGAACTGCGGCGGTTGATCTACGAAGATTATCGCCGCGCGTTCGAGTCGGTCGACCTGATCCTCGGACCGGTGACTCCGTCGCCAGCCTTCCGCATCGGCGAGAAACTCGACGATCCGGTGCAGATGTATCTGGAGGATTTGTTCACCGTCGGAGCCAACCTGGCAGGGATTCCGGCGATCTCGATTCCCGCTGGCGCGAACGCTGCCGGCCTGCCGCTGGCCTGCCAACTGCAGGGTAAACCGCTGAGCGAATCGCGCCTGCTTTCGGCCGCCCATCAGCTCCAGCACGCCGGTTTCTTTTCGCCTCGGATCGCGCCACTATCATGACCAACGCCCCGTACCAGATGATCATCGGCCTGGAAGTGCACGTCCAGCTGAGCACCGACAGCAAACTGTTCTGCGGCTGTTCGACGAAGTTCGGCGCGCCGCCGAATACTCAAGTTTGCCCGGTGTGCCTGGGCATGCCAGGCTCGCTGCCGGTGATGAATCGCAAGGCGATCGAATTGGCCATCCGCACCGGACTGGCCATCAATTGCCAGATCGCCCAGGTCACGCACTGGGACCGCAAGAATTACTTCTACCCCGACTTGCCCAAGGGCTACCAGATCAGCCAATACGATGCGCCGATTTGCTACGAGGGGTATCTGGACTTGCCGGCCGAAGATGTCGCCGAGCCCAAACGCGTGCGGATCATCCGCGCCCACCTGGAGGAAGATGCCGGCAAGAGCATGCATGACGAAGTCGCGGGCAAAGCCGACAGCCGCATCGATCTCAATCGCACCGGCACACCCCTGCTGGAGATCGTGTCCTATCCCGACATGACCACGGCCGAGCAGGCCAAAGCGTACCTGACCGAGCTGCGGTTGCTGCTGACGTATCTGGGCGTGTCCGATTGCAACATGCAGGAAGGAAGCCTGCGCGTCGACGCCAACGTGAACCTGCACATCGACGAAGAGGGACGCCAGTTCGCGACGCCCATCGTTGAAGTCAAGAACATGAACAGTTTTCGCGCCGTCGAGCGGGCGCTGCTGTATGAAGAACAACGGCAGTGGCAGGAGTGGCAAAAGTCGCGGCAGCAAAAGGGCTCGGTCCCCAAGCAGACGCGCGGTTGGGACGACGAAGCAGGCGTGACGCTGCCGCAGCGCGAGAAAGAAGAATCGAGCGACTATCGCTACTTTCCCGATCCCGATCTGGTGCCGCTGCACATCGAACGCAGCGTGGTCGAATCGGCCGCAAGTGCTCTGGGCGAACTGCCATCGCAACTGCGGCAGCGCTTGCAGAGCGAACATGGATTGAAGGCATACGACGCCGACGTCATCGTCAGCCAAGGACGCGAACTGGTCGAGTATTTTTTGACGGCGGTCGCCGCCGGCGCGCCAGCCAAACGCATCAGCAGTTGGATTCAGCAAGACGTTCTGCGCACGTTGAAAGAACGCGACCTGTCCATCGCCGCTCTGCCGGTCAGCGCGGCTCGCCTGGCCGAACTGGTGTCGGCGATCGAACGTGGCGAACTGGACACCTCCCGCGGCAAGACGGTCTTTCAATACTGGTGCGAGAATCCGCAAGCCGATCTGGCGGCTGCCCGCGCGGCCCTGGGAATCGCGTCGGTCGATCGCGGAGAAATCGAACAACTGTGCCGCGAACTGTTGGCTGAGAATCCGCACATTGTCCAGCAGGTTCGCGGCGGCAACGCCAAGGCTCTCGGATCGCTGATGGGACTGGCGAAGAAAAAGAATCCCAACGCCGATCCCCGACAAGTCCGAGAACTGTGCGAGCAAATGATCGGCGAGGCTTCTTAGCCCGCGGGACTTTTTCTAGCGGGCTTCGATTTCCAGTTCGGGCAAGTCGACCTTGGCTTCGGTTGGGCCGAAGGTTACGGGGATGACCTCTTTGGAGAGGGCCGCATCGTAGACCAGGCCCAAGTATTTATGGGCCGGGGTCGACAGTTTCAGCGTCCAACGGAACACGGCCACGCGCAGACGCTGCAGCAGGCTTAGCTGCGGATCGAGTATCACATCTTCTTCGCCTACCTCGACGATCCAGCGCTCCGCGGCGATGTCCAGCTTGCGGGCTCGCTGCAGGTCGCTCAGCGCGCCGCGAACGTCGGGCTGTTCGAGATAGCCGTAGGTGGCGATCACCGAGTCGATATCATGCCCCAGGCGGATCACTTCGTAGCGACCCCGCGGCGAATAGTAAGGCTGCGAGACTTGATTGACGTGCATGAAGACAATGTGCGATGGGAGGACACCGTACTTCTTCAAAAACACGCGGAGGACGACCGGCACGTAGTCATCTTCCGAGCGGATCGGACGCGAGCATAAAAAGACGGCGGCCCGATCGCTTTCGACCAACCGTCGACGACCTTGGACCAGCATGCGCGCGTGGGGCAAGTTCTCTTGCAGCGCGATTTCCATGTCGTCGAGCATGTCGCGAAGGGCGACCAGCCAGTCAATCTTCTTGCCTCCCTGGACGCCAAAGCGATAGAACGCTGCGCCCATCTGCGATCGGCCCCACTGCCAGGTCAGCATGATCGTGATCAGAACCGTTGCGATGATGACCGGGAAGTAGCCGCCGCTGACCAGTTTGAGCAAGTTGCTGAAGAAGAAGGTCAGATCGAAAAACAGAATCGGCACGCAAACAGCCAGGACCAACGGCAGCGACCATCGCCAGCGGTAATAGGCGACGTTGCCGAACATCAGCGTCGTCACCCCCATCGTGCCGGTGACGGCGATGCCGTAGGCGGATGCGAGGTTGCCGGCATTGCGAAACATCAACGTGACCCACAGGCAGCCGAAGAACATCAGCCAATTGATCGCCGGCAGATAGACCTGTCCCTCGGCTTCGCGACTGGTGTATTTGACGTCAAAGCGCGGCATGAAGCCGAGCGCGATGGCTTGCTTGGTGATCGAAAAGATGCCGGTAATCAAGGCCTGCGACGCGATGAAGGCGGCAATCGCAGAAATGACCAGATCGACTGCCAGGATCACAGTATCGATCGTTTCATCGCCCACTTTCGGTGTGAGCGCATAGAAGCTGTTGCCCCGCGGCGGCACGCCTCGCTCGAGCATGTATGCAGTTTGCCCGGCGTAGTTCAGCAGCAAGCACGGCAAAACGATCGTGAACCAGGCGATCGTCACCGGACGGCGGCCCGAATTGAGTGGGTTGATGCTTTCCCCTTCGGGCACTTGCTC
>JBQCJB010000380.1:0-3557 GCA_051953155.1 Aureliella sp.
ATCTGCCTTGAGCATACGGCCGAGCTATAAAGACGCGCACGATGGTTATTTAATGTGTTGGCAATACCATCCGGAAGTCACGCCGGAGCGGTTGCTCGAAGAGCATTTGAACTGGAATCAGAAACAGGCCGAGATGGTACCGGCCCGCTCTGAGTTTTCAGCTCGACCCGCAAGCGCCCAGCGCCTGAGGCTGGGCTTCGTCTCTGCCGACTTAGGCGCTCACCCGGTCGGTTACTTCACGCTGAATGTGCTCGAGTCGCTGGACCGAGACCGATTCGCAATCCACGTGTACTCCGACCGCGTCGGCCGTGACGCGGTCGCCCAGCGGATCGAGAAGCGAGCTGACCAGTGGCTGGACTCGGCGGCGATGAGCGATAAATCTCTGAGCCAGCGCATCGGCGAGGACCGCATCGACATCTTGTTCGACCTGGCCGGGCATACCGCGCAGAACCGCCTTTTGGTCTTTGCGCGGCGAGCCGCACCGATTCAAATCACCTGGGCCGGCTATGTCGGCACCACGGGCGTGAAGAACATGGACTACCTGCTGGCCGATCGGTTTCATTTGCCGCCGGGTCAAGAAAAGCATTACTGCGAGCGCGTCTTGCGGATGCCCCACGGCTATATCTGCTACAGCCCACCCGCGGATTCGCCCCCCGTCGGCCCCTTGCCTGCCTTGACCAACGGTTACGTGACGTTCGGGGCGATGTGCAATCCGACGAAGGTCAATGCGGCTGTCTTGAGTGCGTGGGGACGCGTCTTGCAAGCCGTTCCCGGTTCGCGGCTGCTGCTGTGCTACAAGGGCTGGCCAGATGTGACCAACCGCCGCCGCGTGGTCGAGGCACTCGATGCCTTCGGAGCGGGTGAACGAGTCGAATTTCGGCAGCGCAGCGGGCCGGCCGAGGTCATGGCCAGCTACGGCGAGGTCGATTTGGCCCTCGACACCTTTCCCTACTCAGGCGGCTTGACGGCTTGCGAGGCGATCTGGATGGGCGTGCCCACGATCACTTTGCCTGGCAGCACCTTTGCCGGGCGGCATTCGCTGAGCCACCTCTCCAACGTCGGTCTCGTCCAATGCATTGCCAGCGATCTAGATGACTATGTGGCCCGGGCCGTCGAGCAGGCGAGCCGGCTGGACGAACTGGCCGAGCTGCGAAAAGGACTTCGCAACCAAATGGCCGCTTCGCCGCTGTGCGACGGAGCTCGTTTCGCGGCCGACTTTGCTCAAGTGCTGGAGCAAGCGGTGCGCGAATTCAACGGCTGAGCTAAGCCGGATCCTGGCTAGGACCGAGCAGCCGAAGTTCGCTGGATGCCGCATTACGCATTACGCTGGACGTTGGCCGGATTGGGACTGCAGCAGCTGCTGCAGCGCGGCCGCCATCTGATCAAAGACGCTCGTCCAGTCGCCGGGCTGCGGCTGTCGAAACATCCGCATCGACGGGTACCACGGATTGGATGCCCGGTCGTCGGCAAACCAGCGCCATTCGGCGGCGCGGGACTTGGCGAGCCAGACAGGCACGTTGAGCGCCCCGGCTAGATGCGGCGTCGCCGTGTCTGACGAAATCACCAGGTCGACGTTCTTCATGATGGCTGCCGTGTCGACGAAGCCGCCGTGAGCGGTGTCTACATCTTCGAAGTGATGCACCTGGAAGCCGCAGTCTTTTAGCTGTTCGGTCCCCTGCCCTTTCTGCAAGCTGACCAGCTGCACGCCGGCCAGCTCGGCAATTGGCCGGAAATGAACCAGCGGGACGCTCCGCATGTGGTCAAAGGCGAAATCTCGGTTGCCCTGCCAGGTAATGCCCACCCGAAATCCGCGGATCGATTCGAGCCTCCGCTTCCACAGTTGGACCAGGGCCGGTTCCGCTTCCAGGTACGGAACGTCGTTCGGGATGGTCTCGACCGTCGTCTGGAAGATGCCAGGCAGGCTCAGCAGGGCCACGTGGTAATCGTAGGCCGGCAGCGGCTCACCGTCGGGAATGATTTGGTCGATCGCGTCCATCGAGCCGACAAGACGCACGAGCGGGCGCTGCGCCAAAAACAGGACGCGGCCCGCCCGGGCCCGGACCAGTTTGGCGTAGCGGATGAAGTGGATCGAATCTCCCAGGCCTTGTTCGGCGTGAATCAGAATGGTCTTGTCGGTGGCTGGCTGGCCAGTCCATTCCGGCCGGGAAAGCTTGCGCGGCGCGTGCTCGCCCAGGTTTTTGCGATATTCGTAATCGGACCAGGCCGTTTGGTACTGGCCCGCTTGCAGATTCAAAAAAGCTCGCATCATGCGGCTGTCCGCATGTTCGTTGTCGATGTCCAGAGCGCGATCGTTGGCCGCTTTTGCGTCCTCGGTCTCTCCTAAGATGTTGCACAGCGCGGCCAGCTGGCAATAGGCCACCGGACCGAAATCCTTCCACATGCCTGGCGTGATCGGAGCGGTCGCCGCATTTGCCGGCGTTTGCTCCGGCTGTGCAGCGTGAAGTAAACGCTCCAGATCGACAGCCCGCTGGAGCACCTGACGAGCCTCGTCGTAGCGCTGCGTTGCGGAAAGTACCAAACCCAGGTTACACAACGCAGGAAAATAATTATCAATCAGTTCGAGCGCTCGATGGCAAGCCGCTTCGGCCTCTTCCCAGCGTTTAAGGTTTTTCAACACCGTGGCCAGGTTGTTATGCATGGCCGGGTTTTGGGGTTCGATGCGCGCCAGTCGTTCCCAACACTCAACGGCACGCGGCGAAGGCTTGGGGTCCTTCAATAATATTTGCCCGAGACCCGCCAAGGCTTGGCGCTGGTCGGGACAGTTCTTAAGCACACATTCAAAATGAGCTTGGGCCTCGGCGTGGGATGAAATTCTATAAAGTGCCGTGCCGGCGTTGACGCGAGCTCCAATATTGGACGGTTCGAGTTCGAGGGCGCGTTGCAACCAGTGGGCAGCCTCCGAATTGCGATGCAATTTCAATAATGCGGCCCCGAGGCGGCACATGGCTTCCATGTTATGCGGCTGCAGTGCCAGTGACCGCTGGTAACAAGTGACCGCTCGGTCGAGTTGATCGGTGTGAAAATAGGCCAGAGCCAAGTTGGAATGGTAGCCCGCAGCGCCTGGTTGGCATTCGATTGCTTTTTCCAGCAGCGGAATGGCTTGGGCGTAGCGTTTTTGCTGAATCATCAGGGCTCCGAGCAGCTGCCAGGCATCGATGCACTCGGGAAAAGCTTGAAGGATTTCGTTGTACAGGCGTTCAGCTTCGTCGAGGCGGCCGGCTTGGTGGACTGCGAAAGCTGACTGGATGAGGCTGGCTGCGTTGGAGGACACGGCGGGGATTCCTGAGCGAACGCGAATCTTGAAAGGATGGGGCAAACGGCCGCTGGGTAAGTCTCCGAATCGCCTAGTCGCGAGATGGGTAAATGCAAGTGCTTCTAGTGAACAGCTGTACATTAAAGTGGGCTCTATCTCCATTAATATAGGTAGATGTGCGGGTTAAAGGAAGTTTATTGTCCACAGAAAATTTTTGGATTTTTGGAGATTTCATTGACAATGTGCTCGCTACGACTAGCATGAACCCGAAATCGGCCGCCGG
>JBQCJB010000381.1:0-11288 GCA_051953155.1 Aureliella sp.
ACAAGATCCTCGATGTGGCCGGCGCCAAGGGCACGGGCAAATGGATGAGCCAGTTGGCTCTCGACCTGGGCGTGCCCAGTACGCTGGTGACGACGGCCGTCTACGCGCGGGCGTTGTCGGCGGCCAAGGAAGCCCGGGTGCGGGCGAGCAAGGTTCTTTCCGGCCCAGGGGCTAAAGACAATCCGACGCTCGCCGGACCGATCCAGCAGCTGGTCGGCGATCGCCGCGACTTCATCGAAGCCGTTCGCTTGGCCTTGTACGCATCGAAGATCTGCAGCTACGCACAGGGCTTCGTCCAGCTCCAGGCGGCCAGCGCCGAGCACGGCTGGGACTTGAACTACGGTGACTGCGCCTTGCTGTGGCGCGGCGGATGCATCATTCGCGCACAATTCCTCGACCGCATTAAAGAAGCCTTCGACCAACAGCCGAATCTGGAAAACCTGCTGCTGTTCCCATACTTCAAAGAGATTCTCGACAAGAGCCAGGCAGCTTGGCGACGCGTGCTGATCGCCGCTACGCACCTGGGCGTGCCGGCTCCGGCCTTTTCGACCGCGCTCGGCTACTACGACAGCTACCGCCGCGAACGGTTGCCAGCCAACCTGCTGCAGGCGCAGCGCGATTACTTCGGCGCGCACACCTACCAGCGGGTCGACCGGCCCGGGACCTTCCACTCCGAGTGGCTGGACCTGCGCAAGGAACCTAAATAAGGCACGGCCCGTGCGAAGCAGCCGAGCCCGTGCAAAGCAGCTGAGTCCGCGCGAAGTAAGCTCGAGCCCGTGCAGGGGAGCCGAGCGCGTGACTCGGCCGCTGTGACAGACAGCCGGCCGGCAGGGGACAAGCGTCTCGCTGAACCCGAGTGTTCAACGAGGCCCGGGGCTCAGCCGGCCGAATGCGCGGCGGCGACTGGTGCCAGTGGCCGCCGCGGATCGCGCACCGCAATTGACCATGGAACGAGGATAGGGACCAAGCAGCGATGTCGCACACGATGGTGATTTTTGGTGCGTCGGGCGATTTGACCAGCCGGAAACTCATCCCGGCGCTCTACCGCCTGTTCCAACGCAAACGCTTGCCGCCGCATACGCGTATCCTCGGGGTCGCGCGGAGCCCATTCACCGACGAGGAATGGCGCGCTCAGTTGCGGACCAGCTCTGAAAAGTTTCTCAAGAAGGCGTTCGATGGTCCGACGTGGGACGAGTTCGCCGAGAACATTCACTATCTGCCCGGCGACATCAACTCGGCGCCCGACTTCCAGCGGCTGGCCTCCCGCTGTGCCGAGCTGGAGCAGAACAAACCGACGGCCCGCATTTATTACCTGGCCACCATGCCGCAGCTGTACGAGGCCGCGATCGGTCAACTGGGCGCAGCGGGGCTGGCCGACGACACGGAAGCCGATCGGCGGATCGTCGTCGAGAAACCAATCGGCACCGATCTCAAGACCGCTCGGAAACTGAATCACTGCCTGGCCCAGGTCTTCCGCGAGGAACAGGTCTATCGCATCGACCATTACCTGGGCAAGGAAACGGTTCAGAACATTTTGGTGCTTCGCTTCGGCAACACCATCTTCGAACCTCTCTGGAACCGAAACTTTATCGACCACGTGCAGATCACGGTGGCCGAAGAAGTCACCGTCGGTCGCCGCGGCGATTACTACGACGGTTCGGGCGTGCTCCGCGACATGTTCCAGAATCACTTGCTGCAGTTGATGATGGTCACGGCGATGGAGGGCCCGGTCCGCTTCAACGCCCAGTTTGTCCGCGACGAAAAGGTCAAAGTCCTGCAGGCTGTGCGACCGCTGCGGGGTGGCGACTTTGCCGATTTCGGCATCCGCGGCCAGTACGAAGGCTACCTCGGCGAGCACGGCGTGCATCCGGAAAGCCAAACCGAAACGTTTGCCGCTCTGAAACTGTACATCGACAATTGGCGGTGGAAAGGCGTGCCGTTCTATCTCCGCAGCGGCAAGGCCATGGGTTGCCGCACGACGCAGATCGTCATCCAGTTCCGCGAACCGCCGCACCTGTTGTTCGGCGACGGCGGTCGCACCAAACCGGAGGCCAATCGTCTGGTCATTCAAATTCAGCCGGCGGAAGGACTACAATTGTATTTCCAGTCGAAAGTGCCCGACGAGGAAATGAAGCTCAAGCTCAGCCACCTCGACTTCCGTTTTGCTTCCGACGCTGGCGAGATGCCCGACGCCTACCAGCGGCTGCTGCAGGACGCGCTGCTGGGCGACGCCAGCTTGTTTGCTCGCAGCGATGAAGTCGAACTGGCCTGGAAAATCATCGATCCGATCATCGCCGCTTGGCGCAGTCCGGCGGCGCCAGCCATGAACACTTATCCCGTCGGCGGCTGGGGACCGGAGGGCTCGACCGCCTGGATGCATTCCCAGGGCCGCGAATGGTTTGATGTTTGTCCGGTCATCCACTAGTGAAATTGATGTCTGATTTGAGCGATATCGTTATTACCGGAATGGGCGTGGTCACTCCCATCGGGATCGGCCATGAAGAATTCTGGTCCAGTCTCGAAGTCGGACGTTGTGGGATCGAACCGCTCAACGAACCAGCGGCTGCCGACAGCCGACTGTTCGTCGGCGCAACGCTGAAGAATTTCGATGCCAAGCAGTACGTGACGCCGCGCAAGGCCTTGAAGGTCATGGTTTCCGAACTGCAGTCGGCCTACGCGGCCAGCCGGCTGGCTTGGCTGGATGCCGGTTTAGGTGAGGGTCATGTCGATCCCGATCGCGTCGGCGTCGTCTTCGGCTCCGAGACGTTTGCCGGCGACTCGGCCGATCTGGTCGAAGCCGTCATGGCGTGCGCGGAGAACGGAACGATGGTCGCCGAGCGCTGGGGCAGCAGCTTCTCGCGGAGCATCGCGCCGCTGTGGATGCTCAAGAGCCTGCCTAACATGCCGGCCTGCCATGTCGGCATCGCCGTCGACGCCCGCGGACCGAACAACACGATCGTCATGGACGAAGTCGGCGGCCTGCTGGCTCTGCAAGAAGCCGCCATGATCATCCAGCGCGGAGCGGCCGACATGATGGTCGTCGGCTCGACCGGTGGGCGCACTTCCCCCAGCCGACTGATCTACCGTTATCCGAGTCTCTTCGATACCTCGCGGGACCAGACGGAGCCGTACTGCGCGCCGTACGACCGGCGGCGCCATGGCCTGGTGCCCGGCGAAGGCGCCGGGGCGATCATCATCGAGAGCCGCCAACACGCGGCCGCCCGGGGCGCGCGTCCCTTGGCGCGGCTGGGTGGCTGGGCCAGCCGTTTCTCGCCGCCGGCCGCCCCCTTGGCCGGCAGCGGTCAATCGATCGCGGCCGCCGCCCGCGCCGCGATGGCCGAGGCGCATATCGACAGCGGGCAGTTGGCGCACGTCTCGGGCCAGGCCTTCTCGCATCCGCAGTTGGACATCACCGAAGCCCAAGCCCTGCAGAGCGTCATCGGTAACGTGCCGGTGGTCGGCTTCTCCAGTTACTTCGGACAACTCGGGGGCGGCTGTGGTATCGTGGAACTGGTGGCCAGCACGCTGTCGCTGAACAAAAAGATGGTCCTGCCGACGCTCGGCTATGGCCAGCCCGACCCGCAGTGCCCGGTGAACGTCTTGACCAAGCGGCAACGCAACCCGGATGCACGTTTCGCACTCAAACTCAACTTCACTCCCCACGGTCAAGCGGCGGCGGTGGTGATCGAATGTTTGAACTGACGACCGTCGTCGATCAACCGAGTATCTGCCCTTACTTGGATGCCCGCACGGCTCGCATGCCTCTGGAACTGCCCAACGGCCCGGTCGATCCTCCGCAGTTGGATCGCCTGCTGGAACAGGGCTATCGCCGCTCGGGCTGGTTTTATTACCGCACTGCCTGCCCGACGTGCCAGGAGTGCCAGCCGCTGCGGGTCGAGGTCGAACGTTTCATCGAATCGAAATCGCTGCGCCGCGTGCTGCGACGAGGCGACCGCGAACTGCGCGTTTCGGTCGACAAACCGAAATGCGACGCAGCGCGACTGCGGCTGTTCAACCTGCACCGCAACCAGCGGCAGATGGCCCGCGATGACGGCGACGCCACGAGCGAAGACTACAACGCGTTCCTGGTCTCGTCGTGGAATCCGACCATCGAGATCAGTTACTGGTGCGGCGATCGCCTGGCCGCCGTCGCGGTGGTCGATGTCGGCCACAGCGCTCTCTCGGCGGTCTACTGTTACTTCGATCCAGAGCTCGAGCATCTGAGCCTGGGCACTTACTCGATTCTGACGCAAGTCCGACTGGCGCGGGTGCGCAAGATGCGTTGGCTCTACCTGGGCATGTACGTCGCCGACAACCGTCATCTGCGTTACAAAGCCCGCTACCTGCCACACGAACGTTGGCAGGGGGGATCATGGCGACGGTATGAGATCGAAGCACAGCAAGCGTGAATTGCCGCGCAGGAACAGCAGGCCATGCGCAAGCACCGGCGCCGCCCAACACGGCTCGTCCAGCAGCGGCGCGTGCTCGCCCGGCACCTCGACGGCGTTGAGGTCGACCGTGCGAACCACGTCGTACTTCTCGGTGCTCGGACGCACCAGTTCCAACACGCCGTCTTCGTACAGCACGATCAGGTAACCGTCGACCGCCAGCACGCTAGCTCGTTCATGCTTGCGGACGCTCCAGAGCACTTCGCCATCGCTCAGCCGCACGCAGCGGAAATCGGCATCGGGCTGGTTGCGACCGCTGCAGCCGTACAGATGGCCATCGATCAGTACCGGGGTCGACCAGTGCGCGCGGAACGCTTGTTCGCTGCGGCGCGATCCGTCCTGCCACAGCACCTTGGACTGACCTTGCTCGATCTCCAGCAACACGCTGCCGACATCGTAGGTCTCCGACAGTAGGACTTTGTTTCCGTCGACGACCGGCTGGGCAGCATTGACGCTCTCTAGCATCGGTGCTCGCCACGGGAACATGAACCGCTCGCGCCCGTCGCGTAGATCCCAGGCCAGCAGGCCACCGCGAACGAACGCCAAGCCGAGGTCGCTTTCACCGATGCGGCAGGCGCGAGGCGACGAGTAACTGGCCAGTTCGTTGCCGACGCGATACAGTTCCTTGCCCGTTTTCTTGTCCAGCGAGACGATTGCCGAGCCGTTCGGTTTGACCATGTCCAGCCTGCCCGTCGGCACGTGCTGCGAATCGCGAGGACTGCCGCCGACCATGACCAGCAACTGGTCGTGGTAGACCAAAGGTGTGCTGGCCACGCCGAAGAAATTCTGCACGACGCCGTATTCGTTGGTCATATCGCGCTGCCAAAGGATCTGGCCGTCGGCCAGCTTCACGCACGACAATTTGCCGGAGACTCCGTACAGGTAAACGCGGTCCGAGTCGACGATCGGCATGCAGCGCGGGCCGCTGTTGTATCCGTACATGTCTTGATACTCGACCGGATCGGACCATTCCCACAGCGGCGCGCCGGTCTCCGCTTTCAGACAGCGCAGCCGCTCGCGACCGGTCAGGCGTTCTTCGTCGCGATCAAACTGCAGAACGCGTCCTTTGACCACCGCCGGACCGCCGTAGCTCATACCAAGCTTCAATTGCCAGAGCAGAGGAGGGTGCGGATCCCAGCGCTGGGGATCGATCCCCGTTTCGAGTGAAGTGCCGTCGCCGCGCGGCCCGAGGAAGGCGGGCCAGTCCTCTCCCTGTGAGCGAGTCCACAGGTTTTCCACCGGCTGGCTTTCTACCGGCTGCCCCTTTACGGCCTGGTTGTTATCAGTTGCCGCGCCGGCATTGCTCGCACTGCCTTGCTCCGCATTCGGGCTCTGCGATGCCGAGGGTTCGGATTGGCAAGCGACGAGAATCGACGCTGCGATCAGGCACGCGCCCAGTTTGACCAGCGCAGGCCGAGCATGGTTGGCTGCGCGACCGGTCGTGGAGCGGTGCGGCTCCAGTTTGCACGACATGGTTGCCCCGTTTCTGGAAAGAACTGTCTTACTGTAACAGGCGCGGTCGCTTGTCGTTGCGCGGCTCGGTGGACTTGGGTGCGGCGGCGGGCGACTTGGCCGACGGCACGGGCTGAGCTGTGGGACGCGCCTTGCCCGGCGAACTGGCACCGGCGCCTGGACTGGTCGCGTTGGTCGGTGCGGGGGTGCTCCGCGCGAAGGGCTGGGCGATCTGCGTTCCCATCAGCAGTGCCAGCGTCAGCGTCACCGCAAAGAACAACAGATAATGCAACGCGCCTTGCACCGCCTCCAACTCCAGGGCCAGCACGCTGGCGGCCGAGCCGAGGATGATCATGATCGGCACGACCAGCAGGAGATAGGCGACTTCGATCTCCGCAAGGGAGCGGAAATCGCCCAGGTACATCGGAATTAGCGCGTAGAGCGCCCAGGTGACGGCAAAGACCGCCGAAACGATTGCGCAGCGAACGATTAACTCGGTACCTTGAAAGCCCTCGAGTTCATCATCGCGCAGGAACCAATAACCAGCCCATACCAGAGGAGGCGCCAGCAGCATCGTTCCCAAAACCAGTAGTGCCGTCGGCGGTTCGGCGACCGAGAATCGCACCAACAGGGCTACGCCCAATGCGATGACGGCGACGGCCGCAATCGACAGGACGATCGGCAACGTGACTTTAACTTCCTGACGGCGAATCGGCTTGAATACCGGACGTCCCTTGGAGTCCTTGGGCCCGCCATCCTCCGGCGCATGGATGACAACCTCGTCGCTCTTGGCCGGGATCGTGATCGGTTTGCTGCAGTTGGGACAAGGGCCCGTCTTGCCGGCGAATTTATCGTTGACTTGAAAGCGTTTTAAGCAGCCGGGACAGGTAACTTGAATTGGCATAGAATGACAAGCGTTATTTGGCGAGGGACGGATCGGAACGTCGAACGTCAGCATCTTCTAGCGTAACGGTTATAAAAGAGTCCCGCCATGCACGCTACCGGGAACGCTTCGCATGCTTCCGCGACCGAGCCCTGGTTGCACGTCGTGTTGTACCAGCCGGAAATCCCGCAGAACACCGGCAACATCGGCCGCAGCTGCGTCGCTTTGGGAGCCAAGCTTTGGATCGTGCGTCCGACCGGCTTTCGGCTCGATGCCGCCCAGCTCAAGCGGGCCGGGCTCGACTACTGGGAACACCTCGACTGGGAAGTGGCCGATAGCTGGGACGACTTGTGCCAGCGCCTGGACCAGACCCGGATGTGGCTGGTCACCAAGTTCGGCCAGGTCGACTATGCGCACGCCCGCTTTGCAACCGGTGACGTGCTGGTGATCGGTCGCGAGACCAACGGCCTGCCCGATTGGCTGCGCGGCCAGCATCCGGCAGAGCGTCAGATTTCGTTGCCGATGCCGGGTCCGGTACGAAGTTTGAACCAGGCGACCTGCGCCGGGATCGTCATGTACGAGGCCCATCGCCAACTCACTTCCCTTGCGCGGCCTCAGGCGGCTTTCGAGGGGCGGGCATGAACGGGCCTTCCCCTTGGCAATGCATCCAGCAAGCCGCTCGACAAAGTCTCCGGCGGTCGTTGCCCGCTTGGCTTCAGTGCTTCTTGCTGCTGGCGTGCTGCTGCACTCTAGGCCTTAACCCGGCGACCGCGCTAGCGACGACTCCCGATATCATCGACGAGGCTCTGCGCAAAATGTGCGAGCAGGGGCTAGCCGCCGATGCTGCCGAGTATTGCGAGGCGCAGGCGGCGCTCAACAGCCAACGGCCGCCGCAGCGTTCGCGTTGGACGATGCGGCAGATGGAATGCGCGTGCCAGGCCGCACTGGCCGCACCAGCGGCCAATGGCGATGGCAATAACGAAGAAGCCTGGCAGGCGGTCGCGGCCATCGAAGAGGCCTACCGCCGCGAGTTTCCCGAGGACGCGCGGTTGCCGTGGCTCGCCTGGCAACTGGCTCGCGCCGATTTGCTTCGCAGCCAACAGTCGCTGGCCAAGTGGCTGGCTACGCCAGCCGCCCAGCCGCAGCGCGACGCGGCTCTGCAAGCGGTCCGCCGCGTCTTGTCGCGTCTGGAAGATGTCGAAGCTGATGTTAAACAGCGATTGCCGCTGAGCGAACCACGCAATCCCGAATCGCGCAATCAGGCGCCCAGCAATCAACTGCATGCGCTCGCGGTCGACTGCACGCTGCTGCGCTGCGAAGCGCTGCTGGTGCGAGCCAAGTGCTACCCGAGCGATTCTCCCGACCGTCTGGCGGCGCTGGCAGATGTCGATCGCGTCGCCGGTGAGATGCTGCTGCGCGCGCCCAAGGACTGGTCGGCTCGCGATGAACTGCTGGTCGCTCGCGCCACGGCTGGCTTGGAAGTCGGCAAACGGGCCGAATCGAAGCAGTTGCTCGAGCGTCTGCTCAACGAGCAAGCGGCGGAACCGCCCGTGAGCGCGGACTCATCGACCGAAGTCGCCCCCCCGAGCCCACGCGCCCGCATTCGCGCCGGTGCGGCGCTGGTCGAAGCGTTGTGCGCCGATGGCGACCTCAGCGCAGCCGAGCGCGCCCTGCGAACGCTCAAGTCCAACCTTACCGGCCCGGAAATCGAGCTGGCGGAAATGCGCGTGCGATTAGCGCGCTTGGAAACTCAGCCCGCTCCAGCCCGCGATTCGGAACTGAAGAGCATCGTCGAGCAGGCCCAGCGACTGGGGCAGCGCTACGGCGGCTACTGGCGCAACCGCGGCGAAGCCTTGCTGGTCAGTTCGGCGGCTGCCGGCGCGTCCGCCGCCGCCGGCGACGGCGGCCTGGCCCAGGATTTAGTCGCGGTCGAAGTCCGGCAATTGCTGGCCGGAGGTCAAACGGCAGCGGCGATCGCCAAACTGCGGGCCGCCAGCGAAAACGCCCGCGCCGGTGCTCGCCCCGAGGAGGCGCTGCAGCACGCGCTGCAGGCCGGTGCCTTGCTCGAGCGCGAGCGACAATGGACGGCTGCCGCGGATGTGCTGACGCCCGCCGCGCTAGCCAGTCCCGAAGCCCCGCAAGCGGCAGCCGCGCACGCGCTGGCCGCCTGGTGCCTGGCTCAAGCTCTGAAGGCCGAGCCGGGCGATGCCGCATTGCAGCGCCGCTACGAAGCTGCCCTCGGCCAGCAGTTGTCGCAGTGGCCCGACGCGGCCGAATCGCTCAAGGCCGAAGAGTTTCTTGTCCGCTGGTTGGAGAGCCAGAAGCGATTCGACGAACTGGCCACGATGTGGCGGCAGCGGGGTGCCGCCGCCAGCGACGTCGAACTCAAACGCAGGGCACTCGGCCAGTGGCTCGAAACGCTGCTGAGCAAACTGCCGGTCAGCCAGGCACCCGCTCAGCAAACCGCCCTGGTCGCAGCGATCGGCGACGGCGCCTTTGCGGCGTGCTCTCAAACGGCGACGGTGACCGCTTTGTTGGCCAGCATGCTCACCGCGCCTCTGACGCAGACCGAAGCCGAAACGCTAACCGGCCTGCGCCTGCCTGCCCATGCGGCTGAAGAAAGCTTGACCGATCGAGCGCTGCTCTCGTGCGCAAGCGCATTGGCGGCCGCCCGTCGTGGCGACGCGGTTGCATGCCGTAACGCGCTCCAGTTGCTGCCCGAAGAACAACTCGCGACGGTGGTCGCACTGGCTTGGATCAAGTCGCTGGTCGAGGCGCTCGATGAACGGATCGCCAGCCAGATCAGCGGTTGGTCCGACGTGGCCCGCGCGATCGTCTGGCCTGCGGCAGCGCCGGCCAATCCGCCGCCAGCGCTGCAGATGGCCCGGCTGCGTTTGCAGATGCTGGCCGCTGCGGACAAGCCGCCCGGCGAACTACTCGGCCAGGTCAAGCAGCTGGCCGAGGCCCACCCGCGCAACGCCGATCTGCAAATCTCGCTCGCAGCCGCGATCGCCCAGAGCGACCCTCAGCGGTTCGACGAAGCGGTCCGAATCCTCAAACGCGTGGCAGTCGGCAGCAGCAAGGAAAGCGATGCCTATCTGCAAGCTCGCTGGCTGGAGGTGCGCTGGCGCATCGCTCGCGGCGAGGGAGCGGCCGCCGCGCAAATCGCCGCGCTGACGCTGACGAGCGCGAAACTGCCGACACCTTGGTGGCAGGCGCGATTCGAATCGGTCCGCCGCTGAGCCTGTAGACCTGTGGACCGCACGCCGGCTCTCTGGGAAAATGACGGCCCATCAATTCCCACGCTGCCTCGAATTTCACCAAAGGAAGACTATTTTGCACCGGCCACTGAAGGGCAAGCTGTCCCACGACAAATCCGAAGCCGCGTACGCTCGCGCCTGCCAGGTGATGCCCGGCGGCGTCAATAGTCCGGCGCGTGCCTTCAACGCCGTCGGCGGCGGGCCGCTGTTCATCGAGCAAGCGGCTGGCCCCTATCTGTTCGACATCGATGGCCATCGCTACATCGATTACATCGGTTCGTGGGGACCGATGATTCTCGGCCACGCGCACCCGGCGGTGATCGAGGCTATCGTCAGCGCGGCGGCCCGCGGCACCAGCTTCGGCGCCCCGACGGAAGCCGAAAGCGAGTTGGCCGAGCTGATCATCGAGAGCGTGCCGAGCATCGACAAGGTGCGTCTGGTCAGCAGCGGCACCGAAGCGACGATGAGCGCGATCCGATTGGCGCGCGGGGCCACGGGCCGCGACAAGATCATCAAATTCGCAGGCAACTACCACGGCCACGTGGACAGCCTGCTGGTCTCGGCCGGCAGTTCTGCAGCCAACCTCGGCGTGCCCGACTCGCCTGGCGTGACCGCTGGAACAAGCCGCGATACGATCGTGCTCGAGTACAACGACATCGATGCCCTGACAGAAACCTTTGCTACCTGCGGCAGCGAGATTGCAGCCATCATTCTCGAACCGGTCGTCGGCAACATGGGCTGCGTCCCACCCAGAGCCGGTTTTCTCGAGACGGCGCGCGAACTGTGCAACCGCTTCAGCAGCGTGCTGATCTTCGACGAAGTCATGACCGGCTTCCGCGTCGCTCTCGGCGGAGCTCAGTCGCTCTACGGCGTCACTCCCGACCTGACGACCTTGGGCAAGATCGTCGGCGGCGGCATGCCGCTGGGAGCCTACGGCGGACGCATTGATCTGATGGACCAGGTGCTACCTGCCGGAAAGGTTTTTCAGGCTGGCACGCTCAGCGGCAATCCGCTGGCGACCGCGGCCGGGACCGCGACGCTGCGCCTGCTGCGCGACGCTTCCCCGTATGCCCACCTTGAGCAACTGGGCGCGCAGCTTGAGCGCGGCTTGAGCGCGGCGGCGACGGCCGCCGGCATCCCGCACCGAGTCCAACGCGTCGGCAGCATGATGACACTCTTCTTCGCCGACGCAGAGATCTTCGGTTGGCAGGAAGCCCAGCGCTGCGAGCGCGGCACGTTCGCTCG
>JBQCJB010000382.1:0-5274 GCA_051953155.1 Aureliella sp.
CAGGCTGCCTCGATAGCGCTGGCTAGTCGCGCCTCGCGCTGCGCGTCGATCCGCTGGAGTCGGGCAGCAAAACACCAGTGGGCAACGGCGCTGCGCAAAACCAGCCCGGCGGCGACGAGCGCCCACGTCCACAGAGCGGCGGAGACGAGAAGTGTCTCCCAATCCATGCCCTTCCCTGCGTTGCTTGGTCCACTGGGGAGTTCTGCAGCCGTCGGCGAATTGGCCGCCGGGGTCCACTGGTCGACAACTTGGTAAGCGGGCCGACTCGCGGCGGGTGCGGACGTCGGCGGCGGGAGGAACGCTTGCTGTCCATTCTCGAAGGTGACGACGCGCTGGCCGGCGCTGGGACTGGGCTGCTGGTCAGCGGCTGGTTCCGAGAAGAAGGCTGCCAGCACGCCGTCGGTCGGCGCGGCGAGGCTGAGCGGCGAGGTCAGCGAGCTGGGCAGCAGCAAGCGGACCATGACCAGCATCCACAGCCAGCACTGGATCCGAGCCGGTACGCGTCGGCGCAGGATCACTTCCAACGCGAGCACGATCATGAACAGGGGTAGGGCGCGCCAAGCGGCGATCAGTGCCAACTCGAATCCCTGAGCGAGGGCGACAGTGAGCGAATCGATCATTCCCTTGATTCCTTATTCCTTGTTTCCGGAGAGTTTGGCGTCGAGCACTTCGCGGATGCGAGCCAGCTCGTCGGCCGACAGGGGTGACGCTTGGACCAGGTGCAGCAGTGCCGGTCCGGCATGGCCGCCGAAGACGTGTTTGAAGAAAGCCTGGCTAGCCCAGCGGACGCAGTCGTTGCGTTTCACGGCCGCGCGGTAGCGATACTTTTTGCCGAGCGGTTCGGTCGTCAGCGCTCCTTTTTTGACCAGCCGGTGGAGCATGGTCTTGATGGTGGCTTCCGACCAGTTTCTGGGTTTGGCCAAAGCCGAGACGACATCGCTGGCTTCGGTCGGCTGCGTTTCCCAGATGAGATTCATGACGCTCCATTCCGCGTCGGACAATTCGACGCACTTCGAACTGCGGCGTTTCATACTTCGGCTCCCAGGCCCCTCATGGCGGCCCCGACCAGTTCCTTCGGTACTTAACTTCTCTGGCTCGCCGGCGTCTCCCGCACCTGTCAGACGCTGTGGCAAGAAGGCTCTGTTGCGAAAAGATTCGCTTCGCGAGCTCGTTTAGTTTACGCGTGTAAACGATTGGAGCACAAGAGCGAAACTCGCGCGAGAATGTTGGGCGCGGCGGGTGTGCGACGGGATCGCACATGCGGCGAAGTGTGCGTAGCGTAATGCCAACGATTTCGTAAGCCGTGGCCAACGAATTAGTAATTCACCGCGCGATATTTTCGCGAACAGCGGGTGTTTATATTTCGGGCAGCCATAGACTCTTTAAATGCCTGTGGCTGGCGTCGCCGTTTTCATTGAACGTTCCTTGCTTGTCTTTTTTTGCGAAGGAGTTCTGGTGATGAGTCTCAGGCGTCATAAAAGTTCCGACCGGCGTGGTTTCACCTTGGTGGAACTGCTGGTCGTGATCGCGATCATTGGAATCTTGGTGGGATTGTTGCTGCCAGCCGTTCAAGCGGCTCGCGAAGCAGCCCGACGGATGCAGTGCTCGAACAACCTCAAGCAGTTGGCGCTGGCGTGTCATAACTACGCCGACACCTACAAGAGCTTCCCGCCGCGCAAAGGTGGCACCTCGTGTACGTTTCCTGGTTCGGTGCGCGTGACCTGCAATGGCGAGCGTCTGTCGGCCTTTGTCGCCCTGCTCGGATTCTTTGAGCAAGGCCCGATGGCTCAACTGGTCAAGAATGGCGATCCGACCGGTACAGCCACCACGACGACGGCCAACGGTGGACCGATTATTCCGCCAAACGGCCCCTGCGCGTGGTGCTCGTGGTCGGCCTGGGACCGCTCGCCATCGACGCTGGTCTGTCCGTCGGATGGCCCGGTCTTCAACGCTCCGACTAATATTCGGCAGAACAACTATGCCCTGTCGATCGGCGACCAGATCGCCAGCATCCGTGACGCTACCTCGACTCGCGGGATCTTTGCGCTACGTTTGGGTTGCAAGCTCCAGGAGATCACCGATGGAACGAGCAACACGGTTTTGATGAGCGAGCGGCTCAAGGGTGACTTTACCGCGTATCCGACCGTGGCCAACCAGATTTCGACCCGCGTCGGTTTGGCGATGGCTGTGCCCAACGTCGCCAATCAGCCTAGCTTGTGCTTAACCAAAGCAGCCGGTCCGTATTACGCTGCTGGCGTGAGCGTCCGCGGCAAGTTCGGTTCCCTCTGGACCGATGGCCAGCCCGAGCGCGTCGGTTTTACGACCGTGCTGGCTCCGAATGCTCCGGGCTGCTCGGACAACACGGCTCTCGACGGTACGGCTGACGCCGTCAACGTCGTCATTCCCCCGTCGAGCAACCACACCGGTGGCGTGAATGCCGCGCTGGCCGATGGTTCGGTCCGCTTTATCTCCAGCTCGATCGATACCGGAAACCTCAACGTTGCTCAGACGGCTTCCGGTCCGAGCAACTATGGCGTCTGGGGCTCGATGGGTTCGAAGAATGGTGGCGACATCACCACGATCGAAAACTGAGCTCGGTCTGCGTTGCGTAGACGAAGCTTGAAAAGAGGGAGTGCCAGCGACTCGGCTCGCGGCACTCCCGTTTTTTCCAGCTGGGTAAACATCGTGAGTTGAGTGGACAAAGTATTGAGGAAAGCGGCTTTATGATCGGTTGTGTTGCAGATTTAATTTCCAAATCGTGGCACAGCGCGCATGTGCCTCTGCTGGCAGTTTGCGTGTTGGCACTTGGCTGTAGCGCGGGCCAAGATCCGAATCGACCTCCGACCTACCCCGTGCGCGGCACGGTGACGCTCAACGGCAAACCGGTTGAAGGCGCGGTGGTTACTTTCCAACCGATGGAAGGTAAAGGCAGCGCAGTCGGCTCGACCGACGCCAACGGCGTTTATACGCTGTCGACTTTCAATCCCAGCGACGGGGCTCTGGCTGGCCAGTACAAAGTATCGATCGCCAAATACGAAGGCGGCGTTTCGCCGACCAGCAGTTCGACCAACGCTCCGGGACAACTCGGCCCGCCGGGGCTGCCCGATGATTACGCCCCACCGGCGCTGACCGGTAACGTTAGTCGGCCGACCGGTCCCAAAAACCTTTTGCCGGCCAAGTATGCCAACCCGGACAGCTCCGCTCTGCGGGCCACGGTCGACACGGGCAAAAACGAAATCAATTTCGACATGAAGTAAAAGAGGGACGGTTGAGATGACTTCCAGCGCCGTCGATGTGCCCGTGGTTCCCGAATCCTCTGATGCGGTCGCCAGCCAATCGCAACTGGCCGATCGAACGCTCAGCGGTCCGCTTTTTATCGGGGCCGCTGGGTTAGCCGGAATCGTCGGCGCTCTGTTGGTCGCCGAACTCAGCGCGCTGTTCAGCATGCCCGAAGAGTTCCACGCCATTCCGCTGAACGCCAGCGCTGAGTACATGGCCCGTTACCATCGAGCTTTTCAGAGCATGTTCGCGTCGAGCTACACCTGCTACTTTGCGACGATGGGCAGCGTGATTGGCTTGGCTGTCGGAGTCTGCGGCGCGCTAGGACGGCGTCGGCCTTCGGCGTTGGCGTCGCTGGCCGGTGGCGGCTTGACCGGGGCGGTGGGAGGCTTTGTCCTGGGAATGATCGCGGTCGTGTTCTTGCGAAATAACATCAACCGCACGATTGATATTTTGGGAGTTCCGGTAGAACCGATGGTCCAGTCGACCGCGTTGCAATGCGGCGTCTGGGTCTTGATCGGCATGGGCATCGGCTGCGGTTGGACGTTGTCGGTGTGGGGAAAACAAAAACTGGCTAGCGGCATCGAAGGAGGCGTGCTCGGCGGCTTGCTGGCCGGCTTCGTTTATTCCGCCTTGGCGGCGATCGCCTTTTCCAACTCGAATGCGTTTCTCTTTGTTCCCGAGTGGCTCGTCGAGCGCGTTGTCTGGGGAGGAGTGTGCGGACTCGGGCTGGGATGCGGATTGTACTATTCGGTAGCCACCCGCTCCCGGCCCAAGCCCGCTGCTTAACCCACGAAACTTGCGCTTCTCAGCTTGAGTGCTGGGCAGGCCGAGCCCGAATGGAAAGACGGACAGGCTATGACAGCCGAGACGGCTGTCCCACTTGGCAAACCATGACAGGCCAGAGGCCTGTCCTACTGGGAAGGCTATGACAGGCGAGACGCCTGTCCTACTGGGAAGGCCAGCCAAAGGGCGGGCGTGCTAGAATCAGGCGTCGGGATTGACTGCTTTGTTTCTTGCAGGCTGCCCTTTGAGGGCGGACCCAGCTTTGAGGGACTTGCCGTGTGGTTGTTGCGCGCTCTTCGAAATCGCACCTCAAGCTCGCTACTGGCGCAAGCGAGGCGTGGCTGGGCTTCTGGCATGCTGCTCGTGTGCGGCTGCGCGTGGTTGACGGCCTGGCCCGCACAGGGTGAGGAACCGCCGCGCGGTGATGTGCTGGTCTACGGCGGCACTCCGGCCGGAATTGCGGCTGCCATCGCCGCGGCCAAGGATGGTGCTCACGTCCTCCTCATCGAGCCCACGGCGCGCATCGGAGGCCTGGTGACCAATGGCTTGTCCCATACCGATTATCATTCGCGCGAAAGTCTTTCGGGCGCTTTTCTCGATTTCGCCAAACGAGTCGAAGCCCAATACGCTGCCGACTACGGACCGCAGTCACCGCAGGTACAGCAGTCGGAAGGAGGTGTGTTCGCCGAGCCTAAAGTCAATCTGCAAGTCTTTCATGCGATGCTGGCCGAATATCCTCAGCTTCGATTGTTGACCGGACATCGCCTGGCATCGGTCAGCCTGGCCACGGCTGGCGATGCTGCTGACGCTGCCATGCGGCGGATCGCGAGCGTCCGAGTTACCAATGCTTCCGGGGATACGATCGACATCCCCTGCAAGGTAGCCATCGATGCGAGTTATGAAGGTGACCTGATGGCCGCGGCCGGAGTGGCCTGGCGGGTCGGCCGCGAGGCGCGCGATGAGTACGGAGAATCGCTCGCACCCGAACAGGCGGATGGTCAACTGCAAGCCTACAACTTCCGATTCATCATGACCAAGAAACCCGAGAACCGCGTCGCGCCGACGGCTCCCCGGGGCTATCGCCGCGAGGACTTTGTCGGTGTCTTAGCCGCCTTAAACTCCGGCACGATCGACCACGTGTTCGGGTACCCGTCGAAATGCATTTTCAAAGCCCACTTGCCGCCGCTGCCGAACGAGAAGTACGACATT
>JBQCJB010000383.1:0-2512 GCA_051953155.1 Aureliella sp.
AAACATGAAGTCGCCCAGGCCGAGTTGGTCGGCGACGCGTTCGGCCGCAGCCGCTTCGGCGGCCAGATCGCGCACGATGTGGTAGACACCGGCAGCCGTGTGGACCAGCGTCCGTTCCAACCCCAGTCCCGGGATCGGCGAATCATCTAGTTCCGTGCAAGCCACGCGGAGGCGGGCTTCCAACTGGTGGCGTTCCTTCGGTTCCAAATGCAACTCGACCGTCGGCTGCAGCAGCACGTCGGGCCCGGCCAACGATTCCGGAATCTGCAGCGCCAGTTTCTTTTGCGGCGTCCCGGTGCTCATGGCTTTCGAGAATCGTTCAGCCGCTTCGCGATCGAGCCGTGCGCCGCGAGCGCTGGCGCGAACCATCATCTTCACTAGCTGCGACTGTTCGGCCGAGAGTGTGAAATAAACGACGCTGTGCTCACGGTCGTCGACAAAAATACCGCCGAAGCGATCCTTGCCCAGTTCGACCGTCGCGCTCAATTCGAGCGGCTGTCCGTCGAGCAGGATTTCGGGAGTGTACGCGTCGTCATCTTCAACCAACCTCACGGCCACTTCGCCGCGATGGATGCGCGCCGGCGGATTGCCGGGCGCATTCCAAACCACGTGCGGGCACTCGCGGAGCACTTCCAGAATCTGAATCAGGACGGCCGGCTCGGGATAACTGGCGTAATGCCCAAAATAGGAATCGCAGATTAGGGCCAGCATGCGATCGTGAGTGTTCTTGAGAGCTTGCTCGGGCAAGTTTTCCATGGGATCGCGCACTCGCTTGCCCACGGTCCAACCGCCGCGTCCCTTCGGGCGCTGGACGACCATCTCTAGTTCGAGCGGGTTATCGCCAGCCGAGCCACGGCCCGACAATCGCCAGACGATGCGCACGTCGTCATCGCCACTGGCCGGTTTTTGCGCGTCCTGTTCGCGACTCTGTTCGAGCGTCTCGACCAGCGAGCGTCCGATGTTCTCCGGCTGGGCGATACACTGGTCGAGCCATGAAAGTGCTTCATCGGTCGTCGCGCGCTCGACCCGCTTGCGCACGAACTCGATGGCTGCAGCGGTGTGCGGGCACATCAGGGGCACGCTATATAGTGCCGCCCGGCCTTGGCAGGTGCATTGATATTCAAAACTGGTGATCAACCGCTTCTTCAGCAGCGTGTTGACGTCGGCATTCTCGTCGGAGCGTTCATCCCAGAGTCGATCGACGCGGAGTTTCAGTTCGGCACGCTGCGGATCTCCGTCGGCGCGGTCGGCGAACTCGAATTCCCAAAGAATCTCGTTTGGCATCAAGTACAGCGAAGGACCGGCAGTGATCGCTGGCGAGGCGAACGAGTAACGGAAGAAATCCGACGAGCGCTTTTTGTAAGTTTCGAGCAGTTCGACCAGTTGGAGCAAGAAGCGAGCTTGGCGCTTCTTGGAAAGCTGCGAAAAATTCAGCACGAGGAAAGTTTCCTTACTTTTTGAGACCGCAGCGAAACGAACCGTGCGAGTTCCGCGCAAGACCCTTTATTGGAACTCAAATCTGCCAAAGCGACAATACGAACTGGCGCTGGCTGGACAGCGCGCGTCGCTTACGAGCCGACGTGTTTGGCGACCCAGCCCGCGGCCCCCATGACCGCAGCATTGTCCCCCAATTCCGCACAGCGAACGCGGAACGTATCGGCATAGCATGCCAAGACCGAGCGCTGGGCCGTCTTGGTGACTTCGCGCAGGAAGAGTTCGGGCATCGCTTCAACCAGGCCACCTCCGAGAATGATGCAGTCGGGACCGATGAGGTGGACCATGTTGGCGACCGCATAGCCGATCAAGTGGGCAGCATTTTCGAGCACTTCTTGTACGGCTTTTTCGCCCGACTTGATCGCTTCGGCGATTGCCTTGCTCCGCAGCTTGGCCAAATCCGTTCCCGGACCGCGGAGCACGCTGGGGGCTTCTCCACGATACGCCAATTTGGCGATCTCGGCAGCGATCGCCAAACGGCTGGCCTCCGATTCGAGCGTGCCAGTCATCCCGGTCGGTCCCGGCCGTGGCGAGCCGGTGATCATCACGTGGCCGATCTCCATGCAGGTCAGATGTTTGCCGCGCAGGATCTGCCCGTCGTACACGCACCCACCGCCGATCCCCGTGCCAGGAAAAATCCCGAGCGCGGTGCGCGAACCGCGGCCCGCCCCGAAACGGTACTCGCCGTAGACCCCGGCGTCGACATCGTTGAGCACCGCCACTGGGCACGCGAAACGATCTTCGAGATACTTGCCGACGCCCACATCCTTCCAACCGAGATTGACTGCCACGCGCACGACGCCCGTCTGCCATTCGACCGGCCCCGGACAACCGATGCCAATGCCCGCGATGCGGCTGGAATCGATTTCGTTCTCTTCGAGCATCTTGCGAATCAGATTCTCGATGCGTTCGAGCGTGACATGGTTTTGCTCGCCGCGCGTCTTTTTGCGCTTTGAGGCGACGACGTTAAAGCTTGGGTTCAGAGCCGCAGCCAGCATCTTCGTGCCGCCCAGATCAA
>JBQCJB010000384.1:0-2652 GCA_051953155.1 Aureliella sp.
GGAGTCGCGAACGGATCGGCACCGCCTGCGGCAGGAGGCGTGGCGGGCGCCGCGGGCGCGCCAAACGCGTCGACTGCGGCTGGGGCCGCTCCAGTGGCCGGAGCTGCGCCGAGCCCGAACGGATCGACCGCAGCGGACTCACCGGTCGCTTCCATGGTTTCGGTAGCGCCGCTTTGGCCAGCGGTTTCGACAGTTCCGGGACTGGCCGTCTCGGCGGCGGGCAGCAGCGGCTCGTGGAATTGCGGCAAGACATATGCCTCACCTTCCTGGCGGAAACAAGTGATCTGCCCGTTTTCAGAAATCATGTACACGCGGTCGTCCAAGTGGTTGACCAGGTCTGTGTGAATGACCGCCGGCATCGATTCGCCCAGCAGCTTGCCGGTGGTCGCATCAATGGCCAGCAGACGATCGGTCAGCGAACGACAAAAGATCTTCTCTTTGGTGGCGGCGAGTATCGTCCGCACGCGCTGGGCCGGAGCCGGCCAAACGGGAATGCCGGTCTCGTCGTCGACGGCGAACATGTTGCCGATTTCATTGGCCAGATACACCGTCTTGTCAAAGACGATCGGCGGAGCGCCGAGCGGGTCGCCGATCATCAGCCGCCAGTCGATCCGGCCAAGCCGTTCGAGGGCTACCTTGGTCACTTGGCCCGAAACATCGCAGCAATACAAGCCGTTGCCGTGAAAGGCAATCGGACCGGACAGCGGGATGCGCGCGTCGAAATTGAACCAAGGTTCTACCTTTTCGTCAGCCGAAATGACGGTCACCATGCCGTTGTCGGTCGCAAACGCAACCAGCTTGTGCGGTTGATGCGAATTGACCGGCGCATTGACCGCTCCGCCATACAGCTGAAAAGTCCAGTTGTTCAGCGTCGGTGCTTCGCCGAGATTGAAGGCCATCAGCTGGCCCGAAAGGCTTGAGATGAATGCCAGATTCTCAATCAAGGCTACGCCGGCGGTCGATGCCCGCTTCATCTCGCGCTTTGATAATTGCTTGCCGGTTTTCCAGTCGAACAGAACCAGGTAAGGTCCTTGCGCCACGGCGACACCGATGTTGCTGACGCTAGCCGGCGCCGCGGGATAGCGAGGCGACCCGGTTGTATTGCTCCAGAGTTTCTCGCCCGTCTCTGCGTTGAAAGTCTGGACGAAGCCGTCGCTGGTGACGACGACGAGATAGACGATCGGGACTTCCTTGACCTCTGCCGCGATGCCCGAGGGACGCCGCAGCAGCCGCATGGCTTGGGTTTCCACCTCTTGTTTGGCGACTTCGATGCCGACCGGTTTGCCGTCGGCCCCCAGGCGATCGGCCGAGGCTCGCAGGACCCGGCTGCCGAAACCACCGACGCCCGCGGGCAGTTTGAGTTCGGCGAACGTTTGCTTTTCTCCGGCGTTTCGCCAGAGGTGCGTCGACACGATCCTACCTTCTTCGATCGGCATTTCGATTTGGCCGCGCCAAACCTGCTCGAGCCCCATGCTGCTGAGGGCCGCCTGCGAGACGCGGCTTTGGGCTTGGGCTAAATCAGCCCCACAGCACGCCACTGCGACAACCAGGCTGATGCGCCGTAGCGTGGCAGGCGCCACCCGCATGCGCCCAAACGCCAACGCGACCCATAAGTACTCGACGAGCTTGAGCATAAGACGATCCTGGACCAACCGCGTTAGTGGAGAACGTGTTGGAAGAAGAAAAGTGGGACAGACCGCCCCATTATACACGCCGGCTCCTGGGAACGAAGCATTTTTGGGGGCTGCTATCCAATAGCAAGCGTTCATTTATCGCACCGCCCCTTGTCATAAATGGCCGATTCGCATACCCTTTCCCATAGAGACGGCATACCGCGGCAGGCTAATGAAAGCTATGAAAACCGAAGACAATTCTGCTCAAGCCACAGAGGAATTAGCTCGCGCGCAGGGCTCAGCTCACACTCCGATGGGCCAGAGCTCTGCCGAGGCGGCTCAGGCTTCTGCCGAGGGCTTGCAGGGGGACGGCGTGCGGCCGATCGACCAGGCCGTGCTGGAACTGCTGCGGCGGAGCCAGGGTTTGACCGTCCAGGAACTGATCGACCGCTTGCACGTTACCGCGACCGCCGTGCGGCAGCGGCTGGACCGGCTGGTGCAGGTCGAGTTCATCGAGCGTCGCAAAGTGGTGGCCGGACGCGGGCGACCGCAGTTCCGATACTACCTGACGCAGCTGGGGATGCGGTACGCATCGGCCAGTTACGCGAATCTGGCTTTGGCCTTGTGGCAAGAGGTCATGGATATGCCCAATCAGGCGCTGCGCCAGCGGATCTTGCGAAAGGTCGGGCGGCGCATGGGCAGCGAACTGCGGACGAACTTGCCCGAGGACGCGACGCTCAGCGAGCGGATGAACGCGGTGGCCGACATGTTGACCAGCCATCGAGTCCCTGCCGGCGTCGACCAGGCGGGCCCGTTGCCGGTGCTCCAGGTCCACGCCTGCCCGTACCCCGAACTCTCACGGTCCGACGGCCAACGCGCGCTCTGCGAACTCGAGCAAGAAATGCTCAGCGAGGCAGTCGGCCAAGCCCTGCACTTGGACTCCTGTCGGCTGGACGGCCACACCATGTGCCAATATCGCCCGATTGTGCAAGACGCCCAGCCAGCGGCAGTCGCACCGGCCGAAGCGGAGCGCCTCGCC
>JBQCJB010000385.1:0-5187 GCA_051953155.1 Aureliella sp.
CAGTATCGGCCTGGCGTCGCCGAGCGACTTCGAGCGGCAACGCCTCGAGCCCGCGCGAGCCCCCAAGCAACACAATTTCGACTGGAGCGCCTGTCGCATCCTCGTGGCCGAAGATACGCGAGCCAATCAGTTCCTGATTCGCCGTATGCTCGAACCGACCGGAGCGTGTTTGCGATTTGTCGACAACGGGCAGCGCGCCGTCAGCGAAGTCCTCGACGCGGCCGACCGCGGCGAAGCCTACGATCTCGTGCTGATGGATATGCAGATGCCCGTTCAGAGCGGTTACGAAGCCACGCGGCGGCTGCGCTCGGCCGGCGTCAGCGTGCCCATCGTCGCCCTGACGGCCGCGGCCATGGAAGGCGATCGCGACCGCTGCATCAAATCGGGTTGCACAAAATACCTCAGCAAACCCATCGCCCGCGATAACCTGCTCAGCGTCGTGTCGCAGTGCTTGGGCTTGCCGACTTAAGCAACTCGGCCACTCGGCAACTCGTCTGGCTGAGCGTTACTTGGTTTCCGCTTTGGCGCGGGCGATGACGAAGTCGACCAACTCCTGGCAGCGGAAAAAGCCTTCCCAGAAGTTATGCCCCTGGCCGGCGACGACTTTCACTTCGATCGCCTCGCTCGCGCCCGCCTGGCGATACACTTCGGCCAAGGCAGCCGAGTTCTCTTTCAGCGGCACGACCTTGTCCTCGTCGCCGTGAATGATGAAGACGGGCAGCTTGGCCTTGGCCATCGCACCGGCGCGGGCGATCGGGTTGAGATTGTCCAGCTGCTTCTGCAACTCATCGGAAGAGAGCTCGTAGGCGGCGGCTGTCTTTTCGATGCCCGGGTAAGTTCGGAAGTCGAAGACCGGATAGATGCCGGCAAGACCCGTGAACCGCTCCGGATGATCGCAGGCCCAACTGCTGACCCACAAGCCTCCGCGGCTGCGCCCGAGCAGGCATGGCTTGGAGGCCAGGCCGCGACGCTCGATCATCTCGCGGGCAAAGCGCTCGAACACTTCACGCGACTTGGGGCTGCCGTAAGCTTCGCCCACATCGACCCCGGCCACGGCGACGCCGGCCGCTAAAAACTGACGATGCATCCACTCCTCGTGCACGTCGGGGTAGGCTCGCAGCGTGGGCGCATAGAAGACCCAGGGCTGGGGCTGGCAGCGCTGGTCGGCCGCGGGCTGCAGGACGAACGCGTCGCGCCCTTCGAACTTGAAGAACTCGCCGTCGGCAAAAATCTTTTCGCGCACTGCCTGGGCCTGCGCCGGCGCGGCTGCCACGGCCAATAGAGCCAGGCTGCTGACCAAACCGCTGATCAGACCAGCGGCGATCCGAGAGGCATGGCGACGGTCTCGTCGCGGAGAAGTCGTGGTCATTGGCGATGCTCCTGAGTGGTTTCGAAATTGGGAGGTGGAGCCTGGCTGGTTTGACTGGCAAAACTCGGTCAAAGCCCGGCTTTCTCGGCGTGAGTGTTATTCAATTCAGCAGCCTCAGCATTTAGAATCTGGCGAGAATTCCGATCTCCAAACGCGAAGATCTCCAAACACGAACTTTGATCACGAACCAGGAATCGTTATGGCGAATCAGTTGTTTCGCACGAAGTCACTGAAGCGGATGGTGGCCGACATGGAGGACAGCCACCGGCTCAAGCGTACTTTGGGACCGGTTTCGCTGGTAGCCCTCGGGGTCGGTGCGATCATCGGTACGGGCATCTTCGTGCTCGTCGGCAAAGCGGCCGCCGAACAGGCAGGCCCGGCGATCATGCTCTCGTTTGTCGTCGCCGGGCTGGCGTGCGTCTTTGCGGCCCTATGTTACGCTGAATTCGCTTCGATGGCTCCCGTGGCCGGTTCCGCTTACAACTACGCCTATGCGACGCTGGGCGAACTGATGGCCTGGATCATCGGCTGGGATTTGATTCTCGAATACGCGGTAGCGTCGTCGACCGTGGCGCACGGTTGGTCGAAGTACACGCAGGAACTGCTCAAGCAGTGTCGCATCGACTGGTTTGCCGAGGGAGGCGCCCTGCACCGCTTTTCCGATTCGCCCTTCGACTTCAATGGCAAATCGGAAGCCGTCAGTCACACGCTGGCCACCGGTCAGGAAGTGCTCGTCCAGAGCGGTTCGTTCTTCTCGACCGGTTTCTTTTTCGATTTGCCGGCTGTCATCATCACGGCCATCGTCACCGCCATCCTCGTCCGCGGCGTCAGCGAGAGCGCGTTTACGAACGCCGTCATGGTCGCCATCAAAGTGAGCGTTGTGATGTTCGTGATCATCGCCGGTTGGCGGTTTGTAAAGTACAGCAACTGGACCGACAACTTCGCTCCCTATGGCTACGGCGGCATGACCTTTTTCGGTCAGCCGCTCGAGTTCCTGGGCGGCTCGAGTAAAGGCATGATGGCGGGAGCGGCCGGCATCATCTTCGCCTACCTGGGCTTTGATGCCGTTTCCACGCAGGCCGAAGAGGCCAAGAATCCGAAGCGTGATTTACCGATCGGCATCATCGGCTCGCTGATCATCTGCACGATTTTCTACATCGCCGTTTCCGCCGTGCTGACGGGAATGGTCCCCTATGACCAGATCGACATCAACGCTCCGATCGCAGTCGCTTTCGAGCAAGTCGGCTTTCGCTCGGCCCAGTTCATCGTCACCGTCGGCGCCTTGGCCGGCATTACCTCCGTGCTGCTGGTCATGATGATGGGCCAGCCGCGAATCTTTTTGGCTATGGCCCGTGATGGTTTGATGCCGATGAGCTTCTTCGGAGCCGTGCATCCGACCTTCAAGACGCCGTACAAAGCGACTATCCTCACCGGCTTGGTCGTGGCCACCGCGGCCAGCCTGCTGCCGTTGAGCATCCTGGCGGACTTGACCAATATCGGCACGTTGTTCGCCTTCGCACTGGTCTGCATTTCGGTGCTGATTCTGCGCTACGTCGATCCCGACCACCCGCGTCCGTTCCGCTGTCCGTTCTCGCCGGTCTTCCCGGCCCTGGGCGTCATCTTGTGCGTGGCGCTGATGTTGTCACTGCCGGCTGAGAACTGGCTGCGTTTGGTCGGTTGGCTGTTGGTCGGACTGTGTATCTACTTCTTCTACGGTTACTACCACAGCCGTTTGCGCCACGTCGGTCCAGACGGCGCGCCGGTATCCGATTCGCCGGTATCCGATTCGCCCAGTGCGTAAGCCGCTTGTTGCTCCTTACTCGCGCACACCGGCTCGATTCAGTCGGCTATGCCAGAAGCCATAGCCGAAGTAGATCGCTAGCCCGATAAGGCACCACAAGATAAACCGCAGCCAGTTGTGGTGCCCCAGGCCGGCGATCAAATAGAGATTCGTCAGCACGCCCAGAACCGGGATCAAGGACCATCGCCACATCGCACTGGCAGCGGTCATCAGCGTCAGGGCCACGTAAAAGACCAGGTACGGAATCTTGGCGACGGAAATCTCCGTGAAGACGTTGTGATTGGCTGGCAGCGTGCGGGTCGCGGCGACCGTGTAGGCGATCCAGATCGCCAGCATGGGCCAGCGGCCGCTGAGGTACGGCACGCGGAACGTTCGCTGCGTCTCCGCTTCCGGTTGCAGTTCCATTCGCAATACGCCGGCCGACACCAGCATAAAGGCGAACAGCGTTCCGATGCTGCACAGATCGGTGACCAGTTCCTGATTCAGCAAAAGAATCGGTACGGCGACTACCAGACCGGTGACGACCGAAGAGAACGCCGGCGTTTGGTACTTGGGATGAATCTTGGCAAACCGTGGCGGCAGCAAGCCGTCGCGAGCCATGCTCATCCAGATCCGCGGCTGACCAATCTGAAACACGAGAAAGACGCTGGTAATGGCCACGATCGCGCTGAGCGACACGATGCCCGCGATCCAGTCGAGATGGTATTGCTGAAAGACAAAGGCCAACGGGTCGGCGACGGCCAACTCACGATACGAGACCATGCCGGTCAAGACGAGCGCAATGGCAACGTACAGCACCGTGCATACGATGAGCGTGATAACGGTCGCTCGCGGCAAATCCCGCTGCGGATTGCGGCACTCTTCGGCGGTGGTCGAGATGGCGTCGAAGCCAATGTAGGCGAAGAACACGGCAGCAATGCCATGCAGCACGCCCGAGACACCGTTGGGTGCGAACGGCGACCAATTGTCCGGCTTGACGTAAAACACGCCGACGGCGATCACGCCGACGACGATGCACAGCTTGAGAATCACCATGAAATTGCTGGCCGTCCGCGATTCGCGGATGCCGATCACGACCAGGCACGTTACCAGCAGGTCGATCGCCAAGGCCGGCACATCGACGATCACCCGCAAACCGCCCAGCGACGGGGCCGCGTTCCAAGTCTCGACCAGTCCGGCTTGAGCCGCCGAGCGAGCCGAGTCGAGCGCTCCCGTGGCCGCACTCTGGGCCTCGACAGCCCGCGCACAGGAAAAGTAATCCGTCTCCAGCCAGTTCGGTAGATCGATATTCAGGCCCAGCAGGAAGCTCGAAAAATACTCGCTCCAGGAGAACGCGAGCACGCTGTTGCCGATCGCGTACTCCATCAGCAGGTCCCAGCCGATGATCCAGGCGATCAGTTCGCCGAAGGCTGCGTAGGAGTAGGTGTAGGCGCTGCCGCAAACGGGAATGCGAGCCGCAAACTCCGCATAGCACAGTGCAGAAAACAAACACGTGACCGCCGTCATGACGAACAGCACGCTCACCGCCGGACCGCCAGCCGAAGCGGCCGAGCCGATGGTCGAAAAGATACCGGCGCCGACGATGGCTGCGATCCCGAAGCAAACCAGATCGAAGAGGGTCAAGCTCTTAGCCAGCCGGTGCGATTCCGGCGCCAGCTCTGCAGCTTGCAGCTCTGCCAAAATCGATTCCACGTCCTTACGCCGAAACAGCTTCGACCACATCCCGCACTCTCTTTCCAAGCACCACACGAACCCAAGCATGCTGACAAGCTGCGATATCATAGCCGCTCGTTCGGCTCGCCGGCAGCGCGGGTTTTTTGAGCCGCTCTCGCGAGCGAAGCGCGCTTTCACGAGCGGCTTCAAAAAGAGCAGGCGAAAGCAAACAAACACAGCCCGGTCCGCGTTGGACTGGGCTGCTTTGGAATTTAAGTTGCGACCATGCCGGCGCGGTATGAGAAGCACCGGCCGGCGTTGGATCTCGCTCTGCGATGGGCTGGGCTGCTTAGCCTTCGTAGCC
>JBQCJB010000386.1:0-4846 GCA_051953155.1 Aureliella sp.
GATCTTCATCGCCATAGGGTTCCCACGTCCCCCTGTCCCAAACCATGACCGTGCCGCCGCCATATTGGCCGGCCGGAATTGTCCCTTCGAAATCGGCGTAATCGATCGGGTGATCTTCGACCTCGACGGCCAAGGCTTTGACCGAAGGGTCGAGGCAGGGGCCATGCGGAACTGCCCAGCTCTTGAGGACGCCCTCCGATTCGAGTCGGAAGTCGTAGTGCAAGCGACTGGCGGCGTGCTTTTGGACGACGAAGCGATGGCCTGCGTGGACCGGCGCTTGACCACTGGGTTCCGACGTGATGTCGAATTTGCGTTTGTGCCGATAGTCTTTCAAGGACATGGTGTCACTCGCTATGCATCAACTTCCGGCTGGACGCCCTCATCAGGTCCTAGCTGGCGTGTTTTTTCTTGGAACGCTTTTTGGTAGTCGAGCTCTTGGCTGAAGAGTTCTTGGAGCGGCTGGCCGATTTGGCGTGATGCGCTGCCGACGTTTTCTTCGCCTTCTTGCGGGCGGCGGGGCGGCTACCAGGGCGCGTGTGCCGCGTGGTGGACTTGGAGGATGCAGATTTGCGGGCGTGCGACTTGCCCGAGGTTTGCTCGACGCTCCGCCGCAGGACCTCGATAAAGTTGATCGTCGTCGGTTCCTGATCCTCGTCTTCGTCGGCTTGGGGCGGTTCGGCGACATCGGTCTCGCCCGAAGCGATCTTGTCCTGGATCAGTTTCATGACGGCATCGTGGTATTCGTCGTGGTAGCGATCCGGTTCGAACTTGTCGGTCATGCCATCGATCAACTGCATGGCCATGTCGCGCTCCTGCTTCGAGGCTTTGATTTTCCGCGACTCGATTTCAGGCATGTCGAAGTCCTTCAAATCCCGCAGCTCTTGTTCGTAGCGGAGCAGTTGCAGGACCATGCCTTCGTTGTGAGGCCGCAGGGCGGCCACGTATTGTCGCGTGCGAATGACGACCGTCGCCAGAGCCACCCGTTCGGAATCTTCCAGCGCATCGCGGAGGAGCACGTAACCCTTGGTGCCTCCCTTGCCGGGCAAGAGATAGTACGGCTTGTCGTAGTAGATCGGATCGATCTCGTCGGCCGCGACGAACTGCGCAACGTCGATGGTTCGCGTCAGTTCCGGAGAAGCGTGCTCGAGCTCGTCTTCGCTGAGCAGCACGAGATTGCCGCCGTCGAATTCGTAGCCTTTGACGATTTTGTCCCAGGGGACTTCCTCCCCCGTCTCGTCATTGACGCGTTCGTAGCGGACCTTGGAATCGTTGCGGCTGTCGATCAGGTGCAGGTTCAGGTCGGCCCGCCGCTCGGCCGAATAGAGGACGACCGGTACGTTGACCAGGCCAAATGTTATGTTTCCGCTCCAAACGGGTCGCGCCATCGCAGAGGTCTCCTTGGCAACATACGGTTCCTTGGCCGAAGCGTCGTCCCCGCCAGGCTCTAGTTCGACCCTCGATTGATCTCTTCCAAGCCCGCTTCCTCGATTCCAAGCGGGCTGCGCAGGGAAGGAACCGCTTCCAGACGCCCATGATGCACTCGCTGTGCCAAACGAAAAAACAGGTTTCCAGGGGACCTGAAAACCTGTTTTTCGAAGTTTTTGCGAGGGGTGAGCGGAGCGGACCGCACACCCGGCGCCTGTTCGTCGGAGGGCCGGCGACTAGGCGTTTTGCTGGATGCGCAGACGCTTCTGGATGTCCGTTTCCAGGACGCCGAAGACCGCTTCGTGGCGCTGAACCGACATTTGCAGAGCGGCCAGCAGGCGCTTGGCGGTGTAGAAGTTCATGACGACGCGTTGGCTGACCTGGATCGGATCCTTAGGCATGCCGACCGGTTGTGGGTTGAGGCCGAAGTCGACGATCAATTCCTCAGGCGAGCCGGTGACGCGGCAGAAGTTCGCGTAGCAAGCGGTCACAGTGTCGTCTTTGACCTGCACCTGTACCGGCTGCTGTTGTGGCTGTTGTTGCGGGGCACGTGCCTGCCGGCCTTCACCCGCTTCGGCGGCTGCTTCCTGTTCCATGACATCTTGCTCTTTCGACATTGCAAAAATCTCCTTGGCTGCCAGCGGCAGTCCGAAACGCTGCGCCGCTTTCAGGCCGCAGCGCACCAACCAAACCAAACTCATTCCTCCGGCGAGCGCTCAACCAATTGAGACGCTTGGACCACCCGGAGGAAGTTCGACACAGAAAAACTTACATTTCAAAACGGAACGTGCGTGCCAGGAAGCGATAAAACCGCCAACCGAGCGACTTCCAGCCCACGTAAACTTTTGCCTGCCCCCGATAACCGGCACGCAGGGCAACCTGGTCATCGTCCAGAGGCACGCGCGCCTGGTACGAGGTGCTCATCGGACGCAGCCGGCCACTGGCATCCATCTGCGTATCCAGGCTGCCGCCGGTCTGCGTGGCCAAGCTCTCGGGAGTGACTTTCATTTCCATCTGCGAAATCAGGCCGATCCGCCCGTGCAGCGTGTTCAGCCGGGCCGACTCGACGTTCATATCGACTTCGTGTCCTTCCTTGACCAGGTCGATGTCGGCCTGGTCGACGACCAGTACGGCTTCCATCTTGGCAGGGTCGCCCACCAGGCACAGCAGGTCGGCCTGTGCGAAATACGCATCGGTATTTTTGGGAGCGAACGGGTTGCCGCTCCAGGTGGGCAGTTGCTCTTCTTCGGCCGCGACTTTCTGTTCCGGTTTGCTCGGGGGCTGGATGACCGTGCCGGCCACCGGGCTACGAACGACCAATTGTTCCGCGCGTTGGTTGGCCTGGTCGACCAGTTCGCGGCGCGATTGGACGATTTCGTTGTTTACCTGTAGCAGGGCTAGCGCCTGGTCATCGACGATCGACGAAGAGGTCAGCGCGGTCAGCTTGGCTTCGGCCTGCAACAATTCGCCGCGAGTTTTGACTTGTTGCAGCCGCACGTCGGGGCTTTCCAGTTCGGCGATGACTTCGCCGGCTTCGACATGGTCCCCAGGACGCTTGTGCCACTGGACCAGTCGGCCAGGCACCATCGCGTAGATCTGCGAAGCATTCTGCGGCTGGATCTCCATTGCGCAGTCGACGTGAAACGGCAGCGGCAAGAAGCACACCAGTCCCAGCAGGGCCGCACCGATAAGGCTGGAGGCAATCACGCGGTTCTTCTTCATCTTGCTGGCCCTACCGGGTGTTCTGAAAAACTTGATCGTTTGCCAAAGAGGTTGCACTACCATCCCGACCAGCCCTGAGATCGCGATCAGGCGTCCGAGGGCCTTAAGACCATACGGTTCGAGCACACTATTGAGAAAGATGATGATCGAGAAGACCACGACCCAGCGGTAGATCACGGCCGCCACGGTATAGAGTGCAAACCAGAACCGGTGGCGGTGCGGCAGGAACGGGTTGTCCTGCAATTCCAAGCCGAGGCAATACTGCTGGAACCATCGCTTGAGGATCTCGGTGCTCTTCTGCCGAAGGTTCGGGATCTCCAAAATGTCCATCAGGATGTAGTACCCGTCGAAACGCAACAGCGGGTTTCCGTTGAACATCACCGTGCTGACCGAGCAGATGAACATAACGGACAAACACAGAAAGTTGACCATGCCGTCGGTGCTGTACCACCAGATCCAGGTGGCCAGCGATGCCAGGATCAGTTCGACATACATGCCGGCCGCCCCGATAAAGACGCGGTGCCATTTGTTGGGCAGCATCCACGAATCGGAAACGTTGCAGTACAAACAGGGCGTAAAGACCAGGAACATCAGCCCCATCTCGTGGCATTCGCCGCCGAACTTCTTGCAACTCAGCCCGTGGCCGAATTCGTGCAAGATCTTGACGATCGCCATCGTCGCCCCGAGGTACAGCCACTTGTCGGCGGCAAAGAACTGCTCAAAGGTCGGCAGTTTCGCTCGAAACTCGTGATACTCCAGGCCCACCAGCAGCAGCGCGCTCAGGGCCAACATTGCGACGCACAGCACGCAGAATGGTGTGAATAGCCACCAGGTGAACGGGATCAGCGCATTGAGGATCCGCTCCGGGTCGATCCCTCGGAAACGCAGCGCGAAGACGTTGGAAAGTTTGCCGAGCAGTTCACGTTTTTTCCGCTGGTCGCCGCGGCGCCGGAGTTGTCGGCCTTGGCCGCTAGCGTCGGAAATGACTAGCCCGCTGCGATGCAGCATGCCCACGAACTGCTGCAGGTCCTGCAGCGTGATCCGCTGCGGCGCGAACTGCCGCTGGAACTGTTCCTTGATCTCCTGAAGGCTCGTCTTGCCGTCGAGCATATTCAGGATCGCATATTCCTCTTCATGGAAGCGGAAATAGTTCAGTCCGACCGGTTCCTTGACCACCCAGTAAACGCGGCCGTGATACTTATGGCGATTGGAGACCAGATCCGGTCGGCAGCGCAGCTTCAATGGCCGCATGGCGCTGTTGACCAGACTGTCTGCCATCGTAGTCATCGGAAAATCCTGAGCGGAGGAAGCGGAAGTCGTTGGGCCAGGGCATTAGCGCGCCGGGCCAAGGGGCGATTGGGTAGCTTACTTTTGGCCGCTGACCGCCGCCGGTGCTGAAACCGGCTGCACGGGAGTCAAGTAAATGTCGACGGTCGCTTCCATACCGTCGCGGAGCATCCAGCCACCGCCGACCATTTGGTTGGGAATGCGCGCCCAGATTCGGCACGTATTCATTTCAATCACGGGGCTGACATATTCGATCTTCGAATCGAAAGTAAAGTCTTCACCGTTCATCGTTACGTGCAAACGCAGCAACGCGTTTTGCAGCAGGGCTACCGACGAGCCGCGAACGGGCACATTGGCCTCGACTCGCATCTCCTTCAAGTGCACCAATCGCAGAATTGGCTCGCCAGCTTTG
>JBQCJB010000387.1:0-4576 GCA_051953155.1 Aureliella sp.
AAGCAGCACCAACACAGCTTCAATCGGACCGCGAGCGCGCTTAGAGAGGCTCATGACAGCCGAGACGGCTGTCCTACTTGCTTGGATGCGCTACGGCGCGGCTGGCGTGAATTCCATGTCGAAAGTTTCGGCAACTGCGGCGTTGGTGATCCGGCCGCCGACGATGTTGGCGGCCGAGGCGATCGGTTTGAGCTTGGCAATCGCTTGCTCGACGCCATGATTGGCCAGCTGCAAAACCCACGGCAGCGTTACGTTGCAGAGCGCGAAGGTGCTCGTGCGTCCGACCGCGCCGGGCATGTTGGTAACGCAGTAGTGGATGACGTCGTCGACCATGTAGATCGGATCCTTGTGCGTCGTCGGTCGGCTGGTCTCGACACAGCCTCCCTGGTCGATGGCGACGTCGATGATGACCGAGCCGGGCTTCATCAGCAGAAGGTCTTCGCGGCGAATCAAGTGCGGCGCCTTCGCGCCGGGTATCAGCACCGAACCGATCACCAGGTCCGCCAGTTTGAGCTGATCGCGAATCATGTGGCGATCGCTAAAGAGCACATTGACGTTCGGCGGCATGACGTCGTCCAGATAACGCATGCGGTCGAGATTGACGTCGAGGATGGCCACGTCGGCTTGAAAGCCAGCGGCGGTGCGGGCCGCGTTGGCGCCGACGACGCCACCACCCAGCACCGTGATGTGGGCGGGAGCTACACCCGGCACACCGCCCAGCAGAATGCCGCGACCTTGCTGCGGACGCTCCAGATACTTGGCACCTTCCTGGATGCTCATCCGCCCGGCCACTTCGCTCATCGGCGTCAGCAGCGGCAACCGCCCTTGGCTGTCGGCCAGCGTTTCATAGGCCAGACACGTTGCACCGCTCTTGACCATCGCTTCGGTCAGCCCGCGGCTGGCGGCAAAGTGAAAGTAAGTAAAGAGCGTCTGGCCGGGGCGGATGACCTTGAATTCTTCGTCTTGCGGTTCCTTGACTTTGACGATCAACTCCGCGGCGTCGTAGACGTCCTTGAGGCTTGCCACCAGTTTGGCTCCGGCGTGCAAGTACGCATGGTCGGCGATGCCTGAACCGAGGCCGGCGCCAGCCTGGATGATTACCTGGTGTCCGCGCAGGACCAGTTCCTCGACCCCGACCGGCAGCATGGCAACCCGATATTCGTCCTGTTTAATTTCTTTGGGCACGCCGACGATCACAGAACACCTCGTTGATTTATTGAAAAGCGCGTCGTGAAACGTAAGGTAATCAGTTCATCTCGGCCGGGCTCAGGCCGCCGCTGGCACGGGCGGTCGCGTCGGAAGGATTCGTGGCACTCGATCCCGCCGGTGGCCGCGTGGCCTGTGGATCGCTCTTGGGCGGGTCGACGCGGACGACTTCCCCTTGCAGCAGTTCGCATAGCTTGCTGACCAGTGGATGTTCTGACAGCTCGCGCATCCGCTGGGATCGGGCGACTGCAGGCGAAATCGGTTGTTCGGTCGTCGTTCGCACGGGTGCTCCGGGCAAGACGCGAAAACCGAATTGCACTTCGCGGCCGGTGGCGCGATTCAGCTGCTCCTGCAGTTCCGCCTTGCGGGCGGGCGATTCGCAGTATTCGACCGGCTTGGCCGAGCCCGGCGGAAAGACGACCACCCAGTTATCAGCCGACCGCACTTCGATCGCCACAGCCGTTCCGGCGAAGTCGCCGAGCATGCCGTCGATCATCGCAGCGGCAGATTTCCAAGATGCAAGGGCCGACTTGGCCTCGGGAGTTTGCGCCGCAGGACTCAGCGCGGCCGACGAACCGGCTGCGGAAGGATTCTCGATCGGTCGAGGCGCTGCATGAATCGCGATCGTCGGTGCCGAGCTGGGCGAAGGCTGACCTGCAGCGGTCGAGCTGGCCACGGGCCCACGGCTGGCGGAGGCCGTGGGCGCGGATGCTGTGGGCGCGGATGCTGTGGGCGCGGATGCTGTGGGCGCGGGCGCCAGCGTGGCGGGAGGGGCCGTGCGCTCGGCGACCACGCGGTGAGGCGCTGCCGGCGGTTGCGGATGAGCAGCATGCGGGCTGCCCGCGTCGACGCCTGCCGACACAGAAGCATTGGAAGTCGCGGCAGTCGATGCAGCCGAAGCGAAAGCAGTCGCAGCAGCGGCGGCATCCGTCCCGGCTGTGGCTCCGGCGTGCTTGTCGCCGAGCTTGGTCGGCAGGTTCAGCCCTTCAACGTTTTTTTTTTCGGGGGTGCCGGCGGCTGAGTGCGGGGCGGCTGAGTGTGGGGCAGCTGAGTGCGGAGCCGTCGCACGTGGCGCGGCTGGCGCGGGCAAACTGCCGCCGTGCTGGACGGCTTCGATGATCTTGGCGATCGTCGCCAGATCTTGCAGCTGGGAAATCTGCACGAGTGCAACTTCGAACAGCGCCTGCGACTGCACGCTGAAGCGCATGCGGACTAGGGCTTCGTCCAGCAACTGCACGGCCGCCAGAATGGATTGCAGGCCCCAGCGATCGGCCAGGGCTTTGACCGAATCGAAGTTGGCTGGATTGCAGACCTTCAGCAAATCAACTCCGCCGCCCACGGCGACCGCCATCAAGTCGCGGAGATAACCGAGCATCTGTTCGGCGAACTGCCCCGCATCGGTTCCCTCGCTGATCGCCTTGTCGACCAGTTGCAGGGCCGACACGCCGTCCCGATTGGCGAGCGCTTCGGCCAGGTCGCGCATGCGCGATTCATCGGCCGTGCCGAGCAGCGCGTGGACCTGATCGCTCGTGATCTTGCCGGTTGAAAAGCTCATGACTTGCTCGAGCAGCGACTGGCTGTCGCGCATCGATCCGGCGGCGCGGCGCGCCAACAGAGCCAGAGCTTCGTCGTCGGCCTCAAAGCCTTCCGACTCGCAAATCTCGGCTAGACGCTGTTTGATCGCTTCGACTCGCACCGGCGCAAAGTCGAATCGCTGGCACCGCGATAGAACAGTGATCGGCACCTTCTCGGGGTCGGTCGTGCAGAAGATGAATTTGACGTGCGGCGGCGGCTCTTCCAACGTCTTGAGCAAAGCGTTGAAGGCCTGCGACGTCAGCATGTGGACTTCGTCGATGATGTAGATCTTGTAGCGCGATCGGCTCGGCCGTTGGCCAACGTTGGCCCGCAGTTCGCGGATTTCGTCGATGCCGCGGTTGCTGGCGGCGTCGATTTCGATCACGTCGATATCGTCGCCCGCATCAATGGCCCGGGCCACGTCGCTCTCAGCGTTGGCGCTTTCAACCTCGGGAGTGTTGAGCAATTTGGCGAAGATGCGCGCCGAAGATGTCTTGCCAACTCCGCGGGCCCCGGTGAACAGGTAGGCGTGGCCGACGCGGCCCGTGGCGATCGCCTTGCCCAGGGCCTGGCTGATGTGGTCCTGGCCGACCAATTCGTCGAACGATTTGGGCCGATACCGGCGAGCGACGACGGTGTAGCTGGCCGCATCGCTGGGCGTCGTCTGCGAAGAGGCGGAAACTGGTTCAGGCATACGCAAAGATCGTCAGGCGAATAGGCTTCGCAAAAGAGGAGCAGGCAGACGGAAAACGGCGGCCCCCGGCCGGTGCCCAATTGTATCACATCTGGCTCTGCGGACAGGTCCAAATCGCTCAGCCGGCAGACCGCTTCGCGTGCAGCTCGTATAATTGAGGCAGATCAAGTATGGCGAGTTCTTGAGGAGTGTTCGACATGCAAGCGGATGCAATGGCTCACGAGCCGAAATGGGTCGCGCAGCCGGCCGCTACCAACATCATCGCGTCGTCTCTGGAACGGCTTTGCCGGCACAGCCGCTTTCTCAGCGGGCTGGCCGAGCGGATGCGCGAGGAAACCGGCACGCGGTTGATCGACTGGGTCGACCGCGTCAGTTCTCCGGTCGATAGCGGCGAACTGCTCGCAGCGGGCTTCGTCCAGGAAAATGGTCAGCCGCAGAACGTCTATCGGCATCCCGATGCCCAACTGCCGGCCGTCGTGCTCGACTATGGCAAGCAACTTGTAGCGCTCAAAGTGGAGTCGGTCGTCGACTTTCTGGTAGCCCACGGGCTGGATTCGCGTTGCCAGATTTTCGGCAATGCCGGTGCCTCCCTGCGCCGCGCGTGCGTGGATTGCCATCCGGACTTGGAGTGCTGGATCGTCGAACGCCACGGCAATCAAGGCTGGCAGACCGAGGATGCCTCGCCCGAGCTGCTAGCCCATCTGACTCGCCATCGCGAACGCTTCATGGTCCGGCGACGCCGTTTTGAAAAAACTTTGGATGGTTTTGCGCATGCCAAACAGTTGATCGACGATGCGATCGCCGAGATCGGACGCGAACGGGCATGCGACTTGTTCTTTGAGGCGGAGCGCGCCTATTGGCAATCGCGCAACGATGCCGGCACGATCCAGCGCATGCGGCAAGGGCGATTGGGATTGGGCTGGGCCAATCACGACCATCACACCTATCGCAGTATTCGCCAGTCCTTTCGCGGGCTGATCGCCATTCTCGAACATCTCGGTTTCCAGTGCCGAGAGCGCTTTTACGCAGGCCGCGAGGCGGGCTGGGGCGCGCAGGTGCTCGAACAACCTCAGTGCGGCGTCGTGATCTTTGCCGATGTCG
>JBQCJB010000388.1:0-2143 GCA_051953155.1 Aureliella sp.
GGCCACGGCGGAAGTCTTGCACATCGCCGCGAGCACGCCCGAACCATTTGCAGCGTCGCAGTCGCCATCGGCGTTCGTAGCCCACGGCGAGCCTCCCACTGCAACGAGCATCCCAGCGGTGCATCCGCTCGACGCGATCGACGACGACGACGTGATCAGCCAGCCAGCTGCGCAGCCCGCCGCATCGCCAGCGGCGGCGCACGTCTCGGCACCTCAGCGGCTGACAGCCGACATCCTGCGGGCGTTCATGGAACGTTCCAACATCCGCTGGATCGAGCTGATCAGTGCGGCCTTGGTCGTGGTGTGCTCGGTCGGCCTGGTCATCAGTCTCTGGAGCACGCTGTCGCGCACCAGCCGGTTCTTTCCGTCGCTGGTGTTCCTGCTGGCCACGCTGGCCGTGCATGGCGCCGGGCAGTACACGCTCCAGCGCTGGAAACTGCGCACGACGTCGCGCGGCATCTTGCATATCGGTCTGATGCTTATTCCGCTGTCGATGCTGGTCGGCATTTTGTTGTCGCGCCGCGGTCAAGAAATTCCCGAACTGACTGCGGGCAGCTGGATTGCCGTGGCTGTCGGCGCGAGCGTCTATAGCGTACTGGCAGTTACCGCTTCGCGATCGCTTTTCTCGCGGCGCTATCTACCGGTGGCGCTGGTCGTCATCGGAGCATGTTTGACGCTGGTGCCAGTCTATTTCTATGCTGCACGCGGGGCGTCGGCCCGCAGCGCTGCAGCCCTGCTCGGTCCGCTGGCTACGTTATCGGCCGCGCTAGTGATGTACCTGGCGTGGCTGGCTGCGCAGCGGCGGAGCTGGACCGCAGCATTTGCACGACGGCATCTGGGCATGGCTTTCCAGGTACTGTTCGCCGTCGTCACCGCTTGCGTCTTTTCCTACCTTCAATCCCGCGCCCGTCATGCGATCTCGCCCTGGTGGTGGACGCAGGTCGGGTTGGTTGCGGTCGGCTGGGCCGGCTGGGCCTGGTCGATCAGTCTGCCGCGACTGGCGCGGCCCTGGCTAGCGCAGGCTCACGCTCGTGCCAACTCAGTCGCGGCCAGTGGCATGATTGTCGCCGCATGGATCATCGGCCTGGCCGCGTCGGCGATTCTTCTGGCCAGTTTGTGGCAAACCTCGCTGGCGCGGCCGAGCTTGATTGTGCTGCTGGCCAGCGCTGCGGTCTGGTGGTGCATCCAAGGAGGCCTGTGTCGATTGCCGGCCGGCGTGCTGGTCGGCGCGCTGGCCGCCATCGCAGCCGCAGCCATCGGCGCCGAAACGCTACGGCAGTCTCTCATGCACGCCAGCGTCCTGCCGCTGTCGCCCGTCGACTGGATCTCGCTGGAGCGTACCACGTGGCTGGCTGGATTTGCGGCGCTCGCAGCGGTCATCGCTGCCGTCGCGCCTCGCTGGGACGACCGGCTGGTGCGACGTCCGTTGCTGACCGCCGCCGCGCTCGGCATCATTGCCAGCGCTGGCCTGACTTGCCTGGCCAGTTTCGTCAATGCGGGCAGAACGCCCTACGGCGGCAACTGGGCTCCGATCAGTCTGACGATCTACGGCGTTGCGATCATGGCGGCCGGTATAGCGGCGAAGACTCGCCCGGCCACCGGCTGGTTGATGCCGATTGGCCAAGCCCTGACGACGCTGGCCGCCGTGCGATTCTGCCAGACCAGTAGTCTGGTCCCCGAGTGGTTGGTCGATTTGCGACCGGGCCGGGCCTGGGGCGTCGGGTTAGCGATCGTCGCCGCGCTGTGGAGCAGTCTGGCGGCAAGCCTCCGCGCCGGCGGCCTGAACCGACTGGGATTACCGCGGGCGCGGAAGGCCCAAACTCTGGCCATCGACTGGCTGTGTGGGGGAGCGATCGCTCTCGCGGCGGCCAGTAGCCTGGCCATTTGGCGACTGAGCGATCGATTGCTGCTGGCCAGTGAAATGGGTTGGACGTTGCCACTGGTCGCGATCGGCGTCTGGTGGGCATGGCGGCAGGCGGCGGCGCGAGAACTCGGATATCTGGCAGCGGCCTGTTGGCTCTGGGCCGGCTGCTTTGTGCTGGGCGATTCGCGAGCCTGGTGGTCCACACTTGGAATGACCGGCAGCGTGGCCGCGCATGCGTTGGTTGCCCAAGCGTTCTGCCTGCTGGTCGTCAGCCTGCAA
>JBQCJB010000389.1:0-4309 GCA_051953155.1 Aureliella sp.
GATGAAGTGCAGATCGGTCGCGTTATCACCGCGTCCATGCAACCAGACGACCAACGGCACTTTCTTCGACAGCTCGAGCTTCTCAGGAACAACCATGCCGACAGGCTGGACCGAATCGTCAACCATTGAGGAATACCCGCGGACGCTCAGTCCTGGAGTCGTGGTGATCCCGGCTGTCTTCGGGGCTCCGCCCAGCTCTGCCTCTTCAGCGAGTTTCAACAAGCGATCGCACTTGGCGAAATCCTTCGCCTGGTAGAACTCGCGGTGCTCGATCGCCAGGCGGCAGGCCTTGACTAAAACCGCGACGTCCGCCCAGTCGGCGGCTTGGCGATGGGTCTCGAGCTTCTTCTCCAGTACTTCAATGCGTTTTTGCCAGTCGGCCTTTCGCTCGGCCGGTATCTCGATTCCCTCCGGTGGCAGCACGCGCGGCCTGGTGACGCACTGCGGCTCCTGCGCCGTCGCGCAGCGGGCACCGCCGGCCAGCATCAGCCCAGCGAAAGTCGACGCAGCGAGCGTCAGGCTGGCGACAACAGAGCCAAGGCAACGTGGCCAGTAGCGCCGAGCGTGAGCGCGAGCCGACGCGCGGGGTGCTTGCGAACTTTTTTCGCAGGGCAAAATGGTTTCGATGTTCATGGCGGAGTAACCACGTGGAGAGGATGGCAAGTGAAACGGCATTCGGAAGGTGAGCGATTTGGGTAGGCGGAGAGCTAGTATAACTCGCTCAGCGGCTGTCGGGCGGACCGCCCCTTGGCATACAATAATCTCTTACCTTTCTGACAAGTGAGCCGGTTTGTTTTGACGGAACGTTATGGCCAAGAAGCGTGAGGCGGTCAGTCCCCTGAGCTTGGGTGAGCGCATTACCTGTTTGCCCGTTGTGCATGGCAGCGGGCACTGCGCGCTGATCGTGCGCAAATGGTTGCTCGAAAACGAATACGATTGCGTGGCCGTATGTCTGCCCCAGTCGTTTCGCAGCCAGGTGCTCGACGGCATCAAGAACCTGCCGACGCCCTCGCTCGTGCTGCAGCGTTGCCTGCCGGACTACGGAGCGATGTGGCAACCGTCGGGCTCGCCCGAGGAAGAAGATGAACGCGACAGCGATGCAGCCTGGAGCTATGTGCCGATCGATCCCTGCCAACCGGTGATCATGGCGCTTCGCCTGGCCTTGGGAGAACACTTGCCGATCGAGTTCATCGATCTGGAGACCAACGTCTACCAGCCGGATGCGGTTTCGATGCCGGATCCCTATGCGCTGAAGACCGTGTCGCTCGAACGCTTCGCAACTGCGGTGCTGCCGAGCATCGTCCGCCCGTTCAGCCAGCAGTGCCGGCAGCGGCTAGCCTACATGGGTTGGCGACTGCGCAAATTGGAAAAGCGCTATCGCCGCATCGCGGTGGTGTGCTCGATCCAGGAGTGGCCCTGGCTGCGCGAAAGTTATCTCGAACCCCCCAGCGAATTGCCCGAGCACGACGCGGTCGAGCCGCCGGCAACTTACGCCGTCAGTCCCAATTCGCTGATGTTCTTGTTCGGCGAGCTGCCCTTCATCACCGGATTGTATGAACGGGCCCGCAGGGCGCTGGAGGACGACGAAAACCTGTCGATCGACGGCGTCAAGCAACTGCTCATGTCGGCTCGCAGCAGTTATCTGCAGGACTTGGGCAAACGCGCGCGGCGCATCACTCCCCTGCTCTTGCGGCAATGTTTAAAGTACATCCGCAATTTGACGTTGATGGATCGTCGGCTGACGCCCGATTTGTTCACGATCGCCACGGCGGCCCAGCAAATTCTGGGCGACCAGTACGCGATTCACTTGATCGAGACCGCCCGCAACTATCCCTTCGAAGAGGATCTCGGATACCAAGAAGTAACCTTGGGGATCGATCAGGCGCGCTTGCCCGGCGACGAGGTCGTCAGCGTCGTCAGTCGCTTGCCCGGACCTCCCCTGCTCTGGCGGTCGCTCAAGCTACAGCGCAGGCCCGCGCGGCAGGAGCTCGATCGCTGGAAGACCCAGTGGAACCCGTACTCCCAGTGTTCGTGGCCGCCGGAAGACAAACTGATCGAGAGCTTTCGCACGCGGGTCATCGATCGAGCGCGGGCCATCATCGGCGCAGACCTCGCGCGCAGCGAGAAATTCACCAGCAGCATCAAGGATGGCATCGACATCCGCGAGACGATTCGCCACTGGTACGACGGTGACTTGTACGTCAAAGTCATGCCTCCCAGCGTCGGCGCGATCGATTGCTGCGTCATGCTGTTCGACGTGCCGGCCGATCCGCAAAACTATCCGTGGCGCACGACCTGGTTCGCCGAGCATGCGGAGGAGTCGACGCTGGCCTTCTATGCCACCGATTTTCATCAACAGATGGTCGGGCCTGGGATTGCCCAGGCGACTTATGGCGGCGCGATGTTCCTGTATCCACCGTTGTCGATCGTCGACATCTGGGAAGATCCGCGGCTGGAGTTTGCGCAAAGTTTGGAAGAACGGTTGGTGGCGGCCGCATGCCTGCACGCGCGCGAGCGGCAGATTGCGCTGCTCAGTCCGCAACCTCCCAGCGCGGTGCTGCGTCAGATTGCGCGGCGCTTTCGCCGGACGCTCGTCCACATACCTCTCAGCCAGTTCAACGACGCCCTGGTGCAGCAACTGCGAATGGTGCATGTCTTGAACGGCCGCCAGGTCCGCTCCTTTGCGGCCCATTTCATCCGCAAGGCCTGAAGCGGTCGGGTGGCCGACCCGGTCGATCTGGTTGACTTGACGGGGTTTCCAAGGACAATCCATCGCTGGGTTGCTATTCGTTGATGAGGCTGAGCACTTGAGGAACCGTTGGCGATGAACGCACTGGATCATTTAAAGAACATGGTCATCATGGCCGCAGCCGACGGCAGTTTGTCGGAACACGAGATCGCGCTGTTGATCGACCGTTGCGGTCGCTTGGGGCTGCAAGAAGAGGATCTGGAGAAGGCCATCGCATTCGCGCTGGGCGAAGGAGCCAAACTGCGCTTGCCTGTCGACCGCAGCGAGCAGGATACGATGCTGGGCGAGCTGATCCGCATGATGGCCGCCGACGGCCAACTGCTGGAAGTCGAAAAGCGGCTGTTCGCGCTGGCCGCCGCCAAAATGGGAATCGAGAAACGCGACCTCGATGCGCTGATCGACGCGCTGGTCGATAAAAGCCGCACTTGATCGATTGCCGGAAAGGGCCCACCCGTGACGAAGCTAAAAATATTTTCGCTGTGGATTCGCGGGGCACTTCAGGCCCACTGGCTGCTCATCGCCACGCTGTCTGGCCTCCTGTTATCGGGCTACATCCTCTGCCCGCGGCCTGCCCTGGCCCAGCAGCCACCCACCGTGCTGCCCGGTACCGTGCTGCCGGGCACCGAGCCGCTCGAAATGCAGGGAGACATAGCTTCGGAGCTGGTCGCAGGAGTCGATCGCTTTCTGCTTCAGCAACTGCAGCAGGCCCCGGCCAAACGCGCAGAGGCTTGGCCACGTCCGGCTAAGGACGGAGACATGGGCCAGCAGTGGGAAGAGGCGGTCCAGAAGCGTCGTGACGAGCTCGCGCGGATCATCGGCCTCCGCGACCAGCGCGTGAAGGAGCCACGCTTGCAGCTCGAACGCGAGCCGCATGCCAGCGGCGTCTATGCCGAAGGGGCGAACTGGATCGCCACGCGAGCCCGATGGCCGGTGCTCAGCGGCGTCGAAGCCAGCGGCCTCTGGGTCGAGCCTCGCCGGCCAATCCAAACGCTCTTTCGAGCAGTCGTCATTCCCGACGCGGGCCAGACGCCTGAACAACTCGTTGGTCTCGAGCCGAGTGACAATGATCCACACACTGAAGCATGTTTGCCCGTCGCTGCGATTCTGGCCGCGGCGGGTGGCGAAGTGGTCGTCACCACCCCGGTCAGCCGTCACCGCGAAGCCCGCAACGGCCGCGCGGTGATGACCGATCAAGAATTTCTCTACCGCAGCGCGTTCGAACTGGGCAGGCATGTGCTCGGCTATCAAGTTCACGAGGTTCTGGCCGCCGTCGACGCGCTCAATGGCCTGGATCGTCCAAACGGCTCGCAAGAAGAAGCGAAGCGCGATGGCGACGGCAAGGCATCGCTACCGGTTGTGGTCGTAGGCTGGGGCGAGGGTGGCTGGGTCGCGCTGCACGCTGCGGCCGTCGGACCGGTGATCGACGCCGCCTGCGTCTCCGGACATTTTCAAGCTCGCGAGCAATTGTGGCGGGAGCCGGTCCATCGCAACGTGCAGAGTTTGCTGGAGAATTTTGGCGATGCGGAACTGGCCGCGATGGTGGCCCCGCGCAAATTGATC
>JBQCJB010000390.1:0-4033 GCA_051953155.1 Aureliella sp.
CAGCTGCTAGTCGGCGGCGGCGCCAATTTCGAGCCGCCGGTCTGGCAGCACGACAAACGCTGGCTCGACCGCGTTTACGCGCTCGACTTGAACAACGAGTCGTCGGGGTGGCGGTCGATCGGCGGGCTGCCGAGCCCTCGAGCTTATGCAGCGTGCGTCTCCACCCCAGCAGGCATCGCGATGCTCGGCGGCAACGATGCCAAGCAGACGCTGCGCGAGTGCTGGCTGATTCGGTATGAAAAAAAACCTCAGCGATTGGCCTACGAACGTCTGCCGGATTTGCCCGAGCCATCGGCCTATGGTCAAGGCTGCCAGCTGGGGCAGTGGCTGATCCTCTGCGGCGGTCAACCGGGAGCGACCCTGGATACAGCTTCGGCAGCGACGTGGCGCTTGGACCTGGATGCATGGCGGCGGGAGCCGAAGAGCACCCACTGGCAAAGCGCGTCGAATTGCCCGGGAGGCGCTCGCGCCTTTGCCGCGGTGACAGCCATGAAAGACCAGTCGGGGGACGCAATGTGGGTCCTGGGGGGGCGTCGCCAGCAAGGCAAGGAGATTATTTTTCTGAACGATTTTTGGCGATACGATCCTGCGGGCGATCGCTGGGAACAGCGAAAGCCCGCGCCGGTGCCAATCGCCGCCGGAGGCGCAGCGGCCGTCGCGCCGCATCGAATCGCCGTCGTCAGCGGCGATGATGGGCGACTGTTTGACCAGGCCGATCAATTGGGCGACCATCATCCGGGTTTCGACAAACGTTCGTGGCTTTATGACGCCGCGACCGATCGCTGGACTTCCGGCGGGCCGACGCCGGCCAATCAGGTGACGACCATCCCCGTGGTGTGGCCAGCAGACGGGGAAGGTGCGGCTGGTCTCCCGCGGGTTATCGTAGCCAGCGGCGAAATCCGTCCGCGGGTCCGCACCAGCCAGGTGTGGGAGATCCGCCTCGAACAGGCCGGGCTTTTTCCACCGGCGGACAGAGCCCCTTGACCTTTGGTAGCGTTTGCTTGTACATTTTCTGGATTGTCTGACCGAGAGGACTTATGGCGTCATTCCTTCCCTCTCGGATGCCACAGGCCAGCGTAGCTTCAATTGGCAGAGCACCGCATTCGTAATGCGGGGGTTGTGGGTTCGATTCCCACCGCTGGCTCTTAGGAAGGCGATTCCAGGGCAGGCCGCTTTGGCAACGAGACGAGGACTATGACAGGCAAGAGCGCAACTATTTCCGAAAACACACTCGATGTCCGCGAACTGGTTGTCTCCAATCAGTCCTTCGGTCCCGCAGAAATCAAGCAACTGTGCAAGACGATCTCGCAGGATTATTCGCAGTTGGGCGTGCTGCGCGATGCGGCCAATGAACTTCAGCAAACGACTCGCACGCCGGCCCAGTCCGTACGCCTAGGCGTCGTCCAATATCTGCTCGGCCGCTTTACCGACGCTCGCGAAACGCTCGCACACTCGGACGGTAGCGCGCTGGCTCTGTATTATTTTGCCAAGGCCTGCTTCCAGCTCGAGCAATACGACGAAGCAGTCGCTCAATACCTGGCTGCGCAGAACGCGGGTTACGATCGCGACGATTGCAATATCGGCATCGCCGAAGTCTATCGCTATGCCGGTCGCCTGCAAGAATCGATGAATTTGCTGGACAACATTTTTGGCCCTGCCGAGCAGACGGCCGAATATCGTTACCAGCGTGGCGCGACGGTCGCAGCGATCGGTGGCAAGGACGACGAAGTCCTGGCCCTGTACACCCGCGCGTTGCAGATCGACGACCATCATCCCGGCGCATTGTTCGGTTTGGCGCTGGAGAGCGACCGCCGTGGTAACGACATGGAAGCCCTCGGCCTGTACGAACGCGCCGCGTCGTGCTTTCCCGCCCACATCGGCACGCTGATCAACCTGGGCATCATTTACGAAGACCGCAACGACTTCGCCAAAGCCCAAGCCTGCTACAAGCGCGTGCTGGACGTCTATCCAGGCCATGCGCGAGCCCGACTGTACCTGAAGGACGCTTCGGCCTCCGGCAACGTGATGTTCGACGAAGAGTCGCAGAAGCGGAACGAGCGGCTGAGCCAGCTGCTGAACGTGCCGGTCAGCGATTTCGAACTGTCGGTTCGCAGCCGCAACTGCCTGACGAAGATGGGCATCCGCACGCTGGGCGACCTGGCGCGGACGAGCGAACAAACGCTGCTGGCCAGCAAGAACTTTGGCGAGACCAGCCTGGTCGAGATCCGGGACATGCTGGCTGCCCGCGGCCTGTCGCTGGGACAGTTCGCCGAGGAGCACCGCGAGCCAGAACCGCCACTGGACCTGTCGTCGATGACGCCGGACCAACAAGCGGTGCTCGATCGCCCGATCTCCGACCTGAACCTTTCGGTTCGCGCTCGCAAGTGCATGGTGCGTTTGGGCATCAACACGATCGGCGAATTGATCCGCAAGACGGGCGACGATCTGCTCGAGTGCAAGAACTTCGGCGTGACGAGCCTGACGGAAGTTCGCGCCAAGCTCGATCCGCTCAATCTGAAGCTGCGTGGTGACTGAGCAACCGCACCTGGCGAGCTCTCACGAGGCTCTGCTCGGCAAGTCCGACAGCGGACAAACTTCGCTTGAGGCCGACCAGCAGAGTCGGCTCGCCGAGGTTCAGGCTTCCGCGGGAGACGATTCTAGTACCTCCGCATTGCCGCCAGCTCGCGCGGCCACTTTCGAATTGCTCGGCCGCGACACCGCCTCCGCAGCGCGGCGCGGGCGTCTGCACACACCGCATGGCAGCGTCGAGACGCCGGCATTCATGCCCGTCGGCACGCAAGGCACCGTCAAAGGATTGACCGTCGACCAACTGCGGACCACCGGCGCCCAGATGATTCTGGGCAACACCTACCACTTGGCGCTGCGGCCCGGCGCGGAGCGCATCGCGAGACTCGGCGGACTCCACCATTTCATGAGGTGGGACGGGCCGATCCTGACCGACAGCGGCGGGTTCCAAATCTTTTCGCTGGCCGAGCGCGCCAAGATCACTGAGCAGGGGGCCACCTTCCGTTCGCATATCGACGGAAGTCTCTTGCAACTGACGCCTGAGCATGCGATCGAGATTCAAGAGAACCTCGGCAGCGATGTGGCCATGGTTCTCGATCACGTCATCGCCTTGCCAGCGGAGCTTGCGGCGGTCCGCGATGCCATGGATCGGTCGCTGCGTTGGGCCGAGCGTTGTCTGAAGGCAGCGCGGCGGCCGGAGCAGGCCAAGTTCGCCATCGTTCAAGGTGGCCTTTCGGAAGAATTGCGCATCGACCATGCGCGGCGGTTAAGCGAGTTCCCGTTCGATGGTTTCGCCGTCGGCGGGCTGAGCGTGGGTGAACCGCCCGAGGAAATGGTCCGCATCCTCGCGGCGACCACGCCCCATTTGCCCGAGCACAAGCCGCGGTACCTGATGGGCGTCGGCAGACCGATCGATATCCTCGAAGCCGTGGCCCGCGGTATCGATATGTTCGACTGCGTCATGCCCACCCGCAACGCGCGCAACGCGCTGGCCTTTACGTGGAACGGTACTGTCCGGCTGCGGAATGCCAAGCATGCCGACGACCCGCGACCGCTGGATGAGACCTGCCCGTGCCTGGCTTGCCGGCACAGTCGCGCCTACCTGCGGCACCTGTTCATCGCGCAAGAAATGCTCGGTCCTATTTTACTGACGCATCACAACCTGACGTTCTACCAACAGCTCATGGCGGCGATCCGCAGCCACATCGCTGCGGGCGACTTTGCCCCTTGGCTGGAATCGCTCAAGGTGCAACGTGATCTACTTGGATAACCACGCGACCACGCCAGTGGACCCGCGCGTCGTCGAAGTGATGTTGCCGCTGCTGACCGATTTTTTCGCCAACCCCGGCAGCATCACGCACGAAAGCGGACGCCACGTCGCCGAGTGGGTTGCCGAGTCCGTCGACTCGATCGGCAGGCAACTCGGTGCTCGAGGCGAAGACATCGTCATCACCAGCGGGGCCACCGAGAGCAATAATCTCGCTCTGTTCGGCTATGCGATGCATCC
>JBQCJB010000391.1:0-2270 GCA_051953155.1 Aureliella sp.
AAGTCTCCAAGATGCCGAGAGCTGCTGAGGGAACCATGAGATCCTTGCCGAAAAGTGGTTGGCCGGTGAAAGTTCAAAACCATCGATAGTTTAGTTCGGTCAGGCAAACTGTGCAGCCGCGTTGCCCCACTTTCTCTGGAGCAAAGCAGGCCGGTGGTGACAGTTGTGCCGTGAAAAGGAGACGCTAGCATACAGTCGTTTCTGGCAGATGTGCGCCGAAGGGCGCGTCCCCTAACTTGACGACGGGAGTCGCGGCGAATAGCTTTTTGGCGATACACGCGGGCCTGCCGCCCATGATTCGAGCCTCCTGTGATAAGGGTCTAGCTGCCACAATGCGCCGAGCCAAAATAACCATCGTTGGAGCAGGAAACGTAGGTGCCACCTGTGCCCACTGGTGTGCCGCAGCGGAACTGGGCGACGTCGTGCTACTGGACGTCCCTCAGGTAGAAGACATGCCCAAGGGTAAGGCGCTCGACCTGATGCAGGCTTCTCCGATCATGGGCTTTGACAGCCGCGTGATTGGCACGACCAGCTACGATGACTCGGCCGCCAGCGATGTGGTCGTCGTCACCGCCGGCATCGCTCGCAAGCCGGGCATGAGCCGCGATGACTTGCTCAGCACCAATGCCAAGATCGTCACCAGCGTTGCTGAGCAGATCAAACGCACTTCGCCCGAGGCGATCGTGATCGTGGTCAGCAACCCGCTCGACGCGATGGTCCAGCAGGTTTGGAAGACGACCGGCTTTGCTCCAGAGCGCGTGGTCGGCCAAGCCGGCGTGCTCGACACGGCCCGCTATCGCACCTTCCTGGCGATGGAACTGGGCGTGAGCGTTGAAGACATCTCCGCCTTGCTGATGGGCGGCCACGGTGACACGATGGTTCCGATCCCCAGCTGCACGAGCGTCGGCGGCATCCCAGTGACGCAGTTGATCGATCCGGCTCGGCTGGAAGAGATCGTCACCCGCACCCGCAACGGTGGAGCGGAGATCGTCTCGCTGCTGAAGACCGGCAGCGCCTACTACGCGCCTGCCGCGGCCACGGCCCAAATGGTCGAAGCCATCGTGCGCGACAAGAAGCGTTTGATTCCTTGCGCAGCCTACTGCAACAAGGAATATAACGTCGGCGGCTATTACGTCGGCGTGCCTGTCATCCTCGGCACAGGCGGTGTCGAGAAGATCGTCGAGCTGAAGCTGAACGCCCAGGAGACCCAGGCGTTCCAAAAGAGCGTCGACGCGGTCAAGGGTCTGGTGGCCACGATGGACAAGCTCCTCAAGGGCTGATCCGCCACGCCCGGCGCGAGGGCTCCCTTATTTTTCGCAGTCTGGTGGATGCGCATGCGATCGCCATTGGGCGATCGCGTTGTGAGCAATCAACGAAGCTCATTCCGGCGACAATCGCTGTTGACTTGAGGAAACGGTTCGTCGTAAAAACCTCGTCGTCGATGCGCCTCGTGTGAGCGGCAAGCTTGCGGGCTCGCCCGTCCCTTGTTGCCACCTGTTCCCGAATCGTCCGAAAACCTGCTACCAGGAATTGTTCAAATATGCGGAACCGTCTTGACCGCTCAGAAGAGCCAGGTAGTCAGCTGGAAATCATCGCCAAATCCCAAAGGGCCACGTCGGTCCGCACGGCGTCCCCCCGGTCCGACCTGCCGCACTCTCTCTTCGGCCCCGAGCGTTACGAGCCGCGTTACGAGTATCCGCTCATCGTCTGGTTGCACAGTTGCCACAGCAACGAGCGCGAACTGGAAGATGTCATGCCGCAGTTGAGCATGCAGAACTACGTCGCCTGCGCTCCGCGAGGGACCAACGCCAGCGAGATGGCGGGGCGGCGTTTCTTCTGGTCCCAATCCCGAGCTGCCGCGACCGTGGCTGAGGAAGCCGTCTTCGCCGCGATCGCCGCTGCACAGCGCAATTTCTCGATCGCTCGTCAACGAATTTTCCTGGCCGGATTCGGTTCCGGCGGCACCACGGCTTGGCGGATCGCCTTGCGCTATCCCGCACAGTTTGCCGGCGCCATTTCGATCTGCGGCCAGTTCCCGCAGAACCATCAGCCGCTGAACAATCTGGCCGCGGCCCGCAAACTGCCCATCCTGTGGATGTACGGCCAGGAATCGGTCAACTGCGGCGTCGAGCACATCTGCGAAACGCTCCCCTTGCTGCATGCCGCCCGCATGGGCGCTACCATCCGCCAGTATCCCACCGGCGACGATCTGCTGACCAACATGCTCAGCGACCTGACCCACTGGCTGATGGAACAGGTTACCACCCAAC
>JBQCJB010000392.1:0-2521 GCA_051953155.1 Aureliella sp.
ACGCGTCAGCGATCGCTTCTACGGGAGCGTGCGCGAAGTCAAACTGACGCAGGCGGCCATCGACTGCCTGGCGATCATCGCCTATCGACCTGGCATCACGCGAGACGAATTGGACGACCAGCGCGGACAACCCAGCGGCGCGATCCTCAACCAAATGGTGCGTCGTCAGTTAGTCGAGATGCGCCGCGAAGGGGGCAAGAAGGATCGCACGTGCCGCTATTATCCGACCGAGAGGCTGCTGGGCTTGGCCGGTATCGAATCGCTCGACGAACTTCCCTTGGCCGACGACTTCAGTTGACCGGCCGTTGGCTGCCAGGCCGGCAGACCTTGCGGATTCCACGGCTTTGAGCAAAAATCGCAGATTGCGCGCTTGCAGGCATCAGTTGCCTTAGAAATGGGCTTTCCAACATAGTTGGGCTCTCATCCCTATTTGGGCTCTCACAGTATCCGGCTCCCACAACCCACGCGAACCCTTGATGAACGAAGAAACACTCCAGGAAATTCAGCAAGTCTATGGTGTAGAAAACTGGTCATCCGGATATTTCGACGTCAACTCCAAGGGACACATCACCGTCCGTCCAGCCAAAGGGGATCCGCGCTCGGTCGATCTCAAGGAAGTCGTGGATTCGCTGCTGCGCGAGCGGCGACTGTCGCTGCCGCTGCTAATTCGCTTTCCACAAATACTCACCAGCCAACTGCGGGCGCTGTCGGCCGCTTACCACACGGCGATCACCGAGTACGGTTACAACGGTCACCACTTCCCCGTCTTTCCGATGAAGGTCAACCCGCGGCGCGAAGTGGTCGAGGAGTTTTTGCGCGATAGCGCGCGATGCCGAGTCGGGCTGGAGTGCGGCTCGAAAGCAGAGCTCTACGCGGCGATCGCTCAAGAACAGACGCCCGAAAGTTTGCTGCTCTGCAATGGCTTTAAAGACGAGGCGTTCGTCAAAACGGCCATGCTGGGCGTGCTGGCCGGCAAACGGGTCGTCGTCATCATCGAGAAGATGAACGAACTGAAGATGGTCATCAAGGTGGCGCGGCAACTGGGCGTCGCTCCGCTGATCGGCCTCAGGGCCAAACTGTACTCGAAGGGTTCGGGCAAGTGGGCCTCGTCGGGTGGCGATTCGGCCAAGTTCGGTTTGACCACATCCGAGATCCTCGACTGCGTGCGCATGCTCAGCGAGGCCAAGCTGAACGGACAATTGAAACTGCTGCACTTTCACATCGGTTCGCAGATCACCGACATCAAGCGGGTGAAAAACGCGATGAAAGAGGCGGCGCGCGTGTATGCCAAGCTGCGGCAGATCGGCTGCGACATCGAATTCCTGGACATCGGCGGCGGTTTGGGCGTCGACTACGACGGCTCCAAGACGCGTTACGAGTCGAGCGTCAATTACACGGTGCAGGAATTCGCCAACGACGTCGTCTATGTCGTGCAGTCGATTTGCGATGAAGAGAATGTGCCGCATCCGAATCTGGTGACCGAAAGCGGCCGCTTCATGTCGGCCTATCACTCGGTCTTCATCACCTCGATCCGCGACGAAATCGAAACCTTCGCCGACGACATTCCCGAAGTCACCATCGACGAAGACGATCCGCAGGTGATCACCGAACTGAAGGAACTGTGCGACAGCATCAACGGCAAGAACTTTGCCGAATACTACCATGATGCGCTCGAGCACAAGGACGGCCTGCACACGCAGTTCAATCTCGGTCTGATCAGTCTGGAAGACCGGGCCAAGGGCGAGGTGCTCTTCTGGGAAGTGTGCGCACGGGCGCTGGCCGAATCCGAACTGAGCAAAGCACCGGGCGAGGAATTCGAGCACCTCAAGAAGATTCTGGCGCAGAAATATCTTTGCAATTTCTCGCTCTTCCGCTCCGCTCCCGACAGCTGGGCGATTGGCCAGTTGTTTCCGATCGTGCCGATCCACCGCCTCAACGAGAGCCCCGGCGACTATGCCACGCTGGTCGATGTTACGTGCGACTCCGACGGCAAGATCGATCGCTTTGTCGATTTGAAAGACGTCAAGGAAACGCTCGAGTTGCACAACTGGAACGACGGCGAAGAGTATTACCTCGGGATCTTCCTGACCGGCGCGTACCAGGAGGTCATGGGCAGTTACCACAACCTGTTCGGTTCGCCCAACGAAGCCCACGTCGTCATCGACAACGACGGCCGTTACCACGTGACCAAGATCGTCGCCGGCAGCCGCATTACGGACATGATGCAGTTTGCGCGCTATGAAGTTTCGCAGTTGGTCGAATCGTTCCGCAAGCAAGTCGCCACTCGCGTAGCCATCGGCGAGCTGGACGAGAAATCGGCCGAACTCCTCGTCCAGCAATACGTCCAGGGCGGATCCGCCGGCACCTACCTCGAGTAGCCCAGAATCGCCTTTCGCACTCAGAGTCGCCTTTCGCTCCCGCGAAAGTAGCGCGCACTTGCTAGAAAGCTTTGCTCCGCGCAGAGCTCGCTGACGGGATTCGTCGACACGCTGTGGCGGGCGCTCGCTACTTTTGCGGAGCG
>JBQCJB010000393.1:0-3816 GCA_051953155.1 Aureliella sp.
AGAAGCGGACGAAGAAAGCGCCCAAGACGTACACCGATTACCGTAAGGTGCTCGAGGACAAGTCCATCGACGCGATCTCGATCGCCACCCCGAATCACTGGCACACCCTGATGACCATCCAGGCCTGCCAGGCTGGCAAGGACGTGTACGTCGAAAAGCCCCTCTCGCACAGCCAGTGGGAAGGCGAACAGACGGTCGCGGCCGCCAGAAAGTACAAACGGGTCTGCCAGGTAGGCACGCAGCAGCGCTCCGATCCGATGCAGGCGGATATCAAGAAGTTTTTGCATCAGGACAAAGCCCTTGGAAAGATTTTGACCGCGCGCGTCAATCGCTATGGCTATCGGCCCCCGATTGGCAAGAATGCCAAGCCGCTCCAGATCGACCCGAGCGTCGCCTACGATCTGTGGCTCGGCCCAGCGCAAGATCTGCCGATTTACCGCGACAAGCTGCAGTACGACTGGCACTGGGTCTGGAATACCGGCTCGGGCGAGATGGGCAACTGGGGCGTGCACGTTCTGGATGACGTTCGCAACAATGTCTTCCTGGACAAAGTCACCGTGCCACAGCGGGTTTTCGGCGGTGGCGGTCGCGTGGCGATGAACGACGCCGGCGAAACGCCGAACGTCCACTTCGTATACTTCGATACCGGGTCGATTCCGGTAGTGATCGGCCTGAGCAATCTGCCGGCCAATCCCAATACCAAAAAGTCGCCGGCCCATCCCGGCCCGGACAGCGGCTACGTCGTTTACTGCGAAGGTGGACGCTTCGAGGGCCAGCGCGGACGCGCGGTGGCCTACGACAAGAACGGTAAAGAGATCCGCAAGTTCTCCGGCAACAGCGGTGGGAAGATGCACCAGGAGAATTTTATTGCGTGCGTGCGCGAGGGGAGCCCCGAAAAACTAAACGCTGACGTGCAGATCGGCCATCATTCGACCGGCTGGTGCAATCTGGCCAATATCGCGTACCAGACGGGCAGCTCGTTCTCGCTCGACGCAGCCAAGCAACTCAAACAAGACGTCTGGCTAGAGTTGCTCGACGAAATGCAGGCCCATCTGCGGGCCAACGGTTCGGACATCTCGAGCACTGAAATCAAGCTCAGCCCCATGCTCGAAATCGACGTCAAGAGCGAGCGTTTCGTCGGCGACACTGCCGGCGCGGCCAACAAATTGCTCAAGCGCGAGTACCGCGCGCCGTTCGTCGTACCGACGATCGAAGGCTAACCCGAAACCTCTAGTCGGATCGGCGGTCGGCCCGCGAAAGGTCGACCGCCGATAGCTAGCTGCCGGTTAGAAACTTGAAGATGTCCAGCACTTGGCTGGGTATCGCGTAGGCCGCTACTACGAAAATCGAAATCAGGGCGACCCACAGCAGCAGATCGGTCACCGGCCAGGGTCGCAAGTGGCGGTGCACTTTAAAGTACCGGAAGTAGACCGCCGCCGAGGCGATCATCGGCAACGTGGCAGCCTGAGCGAACCCGCCAATCTTGACCATCAATTGCGGGTCGCGGGCGACAATGTAGAAGAGCAGCGCGAGACAGGGGTACAGCAAACAAAAGCGCTGGATCCACCGAGCCCGCTGCGGCGCAGACTCTATCTTGGCAAGCCCAGTCAGATTGAGGAAGTCGACCGTCAGCCGGCTGTTGGCCGCGCATGACAGATACAAGGTCTTGAATAAGACGACGCCGGCGCCGATCAAGAACAAACTGCGAGCCCAGCGACCGAAGGGCCCGACATACATGTTCGACAGCGTCTCGACCAAAGCCGGCCCCTTCGGATCCAGACCTTGCGGATGCAGCACCGCCGCTCCCATGAAGTAGAAGGCAACGGTCGAGAGGGTGAACACTATCATGCTCACCCACGCATCCAGATGCATGACGCGAATCCATCCCCGGGCGCGTCGCTCCCAGTCGGCCGAGTCATCGCACGCACCGACGAAACGGGCGTAGCCTTTTTCCAGGCACCAGTACGGATAGTAAAACAGTTCGGTCGCCCCGACTCCGGTAATCCCGAAGACGGCGAAGGCGACCGCGATCCCCGCCTCGGGTATGCGGAACTCAAGCCCCTTGGCGATGTCGCTGCCGCGAATGGGATAGTCGGTCGAGCCCAACGAGGTCGCGGCCAGCACGGTAATGCAGGTCGCGCTGACGACGATCACAGTCGTCAACCACTCGATGCGTCGATAGCTGCCGCGATAAATCAGGGCCATCGTCACCAGGCAAGTCAACACCGCCCAAGGAAATTCCTGACGCTGGGCGATCGCAGCCCCGCTGCCCGGCGAAAGCCCTTCAGCCACACCGATGACGCGCTCGGTCAGCGCCGGAAACGCCAGGTTCAGTGCTTGACCGATCGTTCCGGTCATCCCGCCCAGCTGGACCACCGTACACAGCAGCATGACGAACCACCACCAAATCAACCACTTGCCATGGTTGCCGCCCAGCGACACGTCGCGCAGCGCTCCCAATGTGGGCTTGCCCGACGAGATCGCATAACGGCCGAGCTCGATCTGCACGAAGACTTTGATGATGCAGCTGAAAAGAATCAGCCACAGGAAAACGAATCCGTGCTGCGCGCCCAGACTGGTCGTCAGGATCAATTCGCCCGAGCCGACGATGGTACCGGCCAGAATGATGCCCGGCCCGATCTTGCGCAGGGCTGCCCAGGCGGAGGCGGGGGGCTCCCGGATCGCATCGGCCGGCAAGGCATAGGGATCGTAGGCTACGACTTCTTCGCTCATTCCTGCCGCCGTGGTGTAGGAAACTCTGGCCGCCACTAAACAGGGCGTGTGGGTGTTCGGCTGCCCAGCATACTTTGCCGGGCTGTCCTCGAGCAACCTGTCAGTCGAGCGTCACCCAATCGCTGTTCTTCCCGAGCCGCATGACTCCCAGGTGCGTCGGGCCGGGATGTGCCGCGCCCTGTGCAGCCCGCCTGCGGGCGACGTGCGGTAACCACAGAGCCTTTTCGACCAGATCGAGCAGGTGATGAGGATCGATCGATCGCAGAGCGCAAAAGACGCCGCCGCGCTGTTGAAGCTGGGCGGCCCATTCGGATGCCAGTTCGGGGACAATAAAAATAATCGGCACTTCGGGCGCCGTTTCGCTCGTCCGCAGCCGATCGGCAAAGCTGCAACCGGCCTCCAATTGATCGATCGAGAGAATGATCAGGTCGACTATCTCGGTATCCAGCGCCTGTGCCGCAACTTGCTCCGAACGTGCCAGGATCGCTTTGTGTCCTTGCATATCCAGGGCTCCGCCAAGGGCGGTCAGCATCAAAGCATCGGAATCGATGACCAGAATCGTCGACGAAGCGTGCGCGCGATGGAACTGTGGCATGGAGTGCATCCTTCCGCAGGAATAAGTCGGACCGCTAGCCGAGCCAATCGGGTTTGGGCCAGCCAATGCCCTCGCCGATCGCTAAGGCTATCGCTAAAATCCACACCGAGTCGACATCACTTTTGCCCTTCCGTGAGTCTCCAAGACGGAAAGGCCCCGCTCCAGGCAGCCCAACACCGCCGCCGGGGCTGGTTCTTAACAGTTTTGCACTGCTGCTGCCAAGCCAACCAGAATGAACCGACCTGAAATCGAATCCACCGAAGACCAACCGCGCAACGTGCATCAAGCCGCCCGGCTCAACAAGCTGCACAAAATCGAGCAGTTGGGCGTCGATCCCTGGGGTGGCTATTTCCCTGACCGTTTGCTGGCTGGCGACGTTCGGGCTCGCGCCGCGGAAGTGCAGTACCAGCTGGCCGACGGCCGCACGCTGCCGCTGCCGCAGCTGGAGGGCGAGAACAGGGTCGACTACAAAAAGTGGAAGGCCGAGC
>JBQCJB010000394.1:0-4121 GCA_051953155.1 Aureliella sp.
TGCGGCCGGTGATTCGGCTTATCAGGTGGCGGTGCAGTTGGTGGCTCAGATCAACAAGCTGGGGAGTGGGCTGAGCGCGTACTTGCAAGGCGACGGTTCCCTAATGGTTGTCGGCGCCAAGAGCGTCGCAGTCAGCAACAGCGCCAGCGCAGTCATCAAGTCGGTCGGCGCGATTCGGGACCTGGCGGCCAATCCGCTGGCGGCCAATCGACCGACCAGTTTGACACAGTTCACGATTGTCATGCCGGACGTCCAACTGGATTACGGCGACGCGGCGGGGGCTGGCAGCTTTACGGTTCAAACCAGCAACGGTGCGCGGCATGCGCTGTTGCCAGTCGACGTGCAACTGCTGGCTCTCGGCCAACTTGTCGATGCCGACAACAACGGCATTCCGTCGGCTTCGGCGACTGGCGATGATTACGATTCGCAAGTCGATCTCGGGACGCTGGGCTCGATCGGGGGTGCAACTCTCGGCATCGGCGGACCGGCCGTGTACTCCTTCCCCGCGACGGCTTCGGCTGGTCTGTACGGCCAGACGATCTCCATCACCGCACCCGGAGTCGATCCAGGCATCGATCCGGTCGTCAAGAAGCAGGTGTACGAATTCACGCCCGATGGAACCGTTAGCACGCCTGGAAACGTTCCCGTAATTGTCGCGCTCGGCGAGCCGGTTGCCGACAAGTTTGCCAAGGCAGTGCACAATTCGGTCTTGACCGGCAAGATGGTCGGCATCGCCGCTGTGGCCAGTGGCAATCAGGTCAGCCTCGGTGGAACCCCTCAGCACAAGTTCAGCGCCTCGGCTACGCCGCTGATCCAGCGGCTGGGCGTCGGCAACGTCAGCCTGGCGATCCCGAACTCGGTGGCGGCGATCGCTGACGGTCAAACGTTCACGATCACTGACGGCAGCGGGCGTTCCGTTGTTTTCGAAATCAACGACGTGTCGCCAGCGGTCCCAGTAACGCTGCCGCTGGCCCCACGCGTCGCCGTCGATGTCGCCCTCGCGACCGCGACGTCGGATGCAATTGCTACAGCTATCAGCCAAGCGATCAACAACCAGATCACCCTCGGCCGGCTGAATCTGCAGCCGTCTGTCGCGAGCGGTTCGAGCGTTTCGATCCTATCGGACGACGAGGACGGCGTCAGCTTTGGCAGACTGTTCAACGCCAACTCGCCAGCGGTCCCGATTACCGTAACGTCGACCGGCACCGGAATGTTGGATGCTTGGATCGATTGGAATGCTGACGGGGACTTCGACGACGTCGTTCCCGGACAGTACGACGAACACTTCATCATCAGTCAACCTGTGCATGCAGGCACGAACACCTTTAACGTCCAGACTCCTGCCGGAGCAACTATCGGTTTCACGACGGCTCGCTTCCGTCTGAGCACGCTAGGTGGTTTGCTGCCAGGCGGACTGGCGATTGGCGGCGAAGTCGAGGATCACTTGATCGAAGTCGTCGACGGCATGCCGCCAGTTCCGAAGAACGACCAAGTCTACATTCGTGAAGACTCCAAGCCGACCGGTACAGCTAGCGGCGCTACGGCCACGACTTTGGTCGATGCCACCCAGAACTGGGCCGCCAATCAATGGGCAGGCCAGTTCGTGCGCATCACCGCGGGCACCGGAGCAGGCCAGGTACGAGCCATTTCTGGTAACACAACCAACGCGCTCACGACAGCGGCTTGGACGACGACGCCTGATGCAACTTCGGTTTATCAGATTGAATTCGCCAGCATCCTGGCCAACGATATCGACCCCGAGACCGGCAAGGCCAGCAGCGCGACGGCGACGACTTTGACCGATACCACGCAAACCTGGACGGCGGGTCAGTGGATTGGCCGGAACGTTCGCATCGTCAGCGGCACTGGCGCCGGACAGGTCCGGTCGATCACCGGCAACACGGCGGACACGCTGACCACCGCAGGGTGGACGACGGTGCCCGATAGCACTTCGCAGTACTCGATCGAAGCGGTCGGTGGCGTGGCCAGTGGCACGCTGACGGTACTGGATCTCGATCCGTTCACCGAGGGTGTTCAAACCGTCAGTAGCACGGCCAACGGCACGCTGCGATTGAATTCCGACGGCACCTTCTCCTACACGCCGTTCGCCGAATTCAACGGCAATGACTTGTTCATCTACCGGGCGATCGATTCACGCCTGCCCAGCACCGTTTTGGGCACCGTGACCGTCACCGTGACCGCAGTCAACGATGCTCCGAAAGCGTTCGATAAGTCGGCGACGATTCTCGAAGAGAATTCGACGGCTTCGGTGGTCACTCCGTACATCCTGCCTGGATCGTTCTTCTGGAGCGATGCCTACAAGCACAACAAGGCGACCTCGCTCGGTCAACAGTTCGGCGAACAAGGGCAGGTTCTGAAACTGACCTCAGCTACGCTGATCGACGGAGCCGGCAACCCGATCACCAATCCGGCTGTCGGTACAGTGTCGGTCGACAACGACACCTTCACCTTTGTGCCGGGGCCGAACTACAACAGCCTGGTCGGCGGTGATGTCAAGATTCTGTATACGATCCAAGACAACGGATTTACAACGGACGTCAATCTGGTCGACCAGCCCGATTACATGACTGCGAAGGCGACGTTCACTATCGCGATCACGCCAGTCAACGATCGCCCCGAATTCCCGGCGGCTTACTTGACCAATCTGTCGACGACGACCGAAGAAGACCTTGGTGTGGTGACCGTGCCCAACTTCATCGCTGGCGTTCGTCCGAATCCGACGACCGCATACGATGAAGGCTCGGCATCCGGCGGCACCGCGTTACAGTATGAAAACCAGACCATCATCGGCTACGAAGTCAAGGCGATCGTCAACGGAGTCGCCGACAATAAACTGTTCGCTGTTCCACCGGCGATCGCTCCGGACGGAACTCTGACCTACAAGTTGGCCGATAACGTCAACGAAATCCTGGCCAATGCGCCGACACCAGGCTTCCCGCAGATTTTGGTCGAGGTTGTCGCCGTCGATTCGGGAGCGTCGACCGCGCCGAACGCCAACAAGTCGTTGCCGATCACGTTCACGATCCTGCCTGCGGCGCTGAACGACGCACCGGAGTTCTCGTTCAAAGCCGCTCCGCCGGTGGTCACCGTCAGCGGCGACACGGCAGTCGTGTCGGTCAAGGAAGATGCGGGGCTGGTAACGGTGCCGACTTTCCTGGAAAACTATCGCAACGGACCGGTCAGCGCTTTGGATGAAGCCAGCCAGGCGCTCGACTCGATCACGATCAACCTCATCAATCCACCGGTATCGCCTGCGGCCGCCTTCAGCGTCTTCCCGACGATCGACAAGTCGACGTTCGACCTGAAGTTCCAAACGGCACCCGAGGTGAACAACCAGTTTGTAACGGGCAGCTTTGTATTCACGGTGACGCTGACCGATAACGGTGCCAGCGGCGGAAAGAACGTTAATTCGACGACCAAGACCTTCACGATCTCGGTCGATCCAGTCAATGACCGGCCTGAATTCACGATGCCAGCGACGACTTCGACGACAGAAGATGCCGGTCTGGTGACGACACCGCTGATCAGCGGAATTCGGCCAGGACCAGTCTTGGCGATCGACGAAGCAACCGGTCCGGCAGTTGTCGTTGAAAACCAGACGGTCAGCTTCACCGCCAACCCGCTCAATCCGAGCTTGTTCGCCGTTCTGCCGACGATCACGCCGACCGGCACGCTCGCCTACCAACTGGCGCCGGATGTCAATCGCATCTTGGCCAACGCTCCGACTCCAGGTTTCCCGCCGATTTTGGTGGAGGTAGTGGCGACCGACAGCGCTGGCGCTAGTTCAACGCCGGTGACGCTCACGATCCTGCCAACTGAAGTCAACGATCCGCCGGAGTTCACGATTCCCGCGACGGTGAGCGCAGTAGAGGACGCCGGACTGGTAACGGTGCCCAATTTCATGACTGCAGTCCGGCCTGGTCCGCTGACGGCGCTCGACGAAGCCAACCAAGTCCTGCATGTTGATGTGGTCGGCTCGGCAGTCACCTTCACGAAAATGCCGGCGATCGATCTGGCGACCGGCACGCTTACCTTCCAGACGGCTCCGGACGTCAACAGCCTGAGCGGTCAGAGCATGGTCGTCACCGTAACGCTGACCG
>JBQCJB010000395.1:0-7322 GCA_051953155.1 Aureliella sp.
TCGGATAAATCGCCGCCGGCCCAAGCCTTTGCGACGCTGATCGAGGGCATGGACAAGTCGCTCGGCGAGATGCTCGATCACCTCGAGACGCTGGGCATCGCCGACAACACGCTGGTCTTCTTTCTGGGTGATAACGGCTCCGATGCGCCGCTCGGGCACGAGCACGCGGTGGCTTGCGCGGCGCCGCTGCGCGGCAAGAAGGGTTCGCACTACGAAGGGGGCATGCGCGTTCCGTTCATCGCTGCTTGGGCGAAAGCCAATCCGGCTAATCCAAACCAAAAGCGTTTGCCGATCGCGGCCGGCGCGATTCAAACTCAGCAAGCCGCCGTGCACGATATTCTCCCGACGCTGGCAGCGGTCGCCGGAGTCGAAGTCCCCAAAACGCATGTCGTCGACGGGTCGCGTTTGGACGTCCTGCTGAGCGGCAAACCCGATCCCAGCCGCAGCCAAACCTTTCTAATGCATTATCCTCACGCTCCTCACCGCAGTAACTACTGGACCAGCTATCGCGACGGTTCCTGGAAAGTGATTTACCATTACGTCCCTTCCGAAGCGTCCGAAAATTCGCACTACCAATTGTTCAACCTGCAGACCGATCCGTTTGAGCAGAGCAATCTCGCCCAGTCGCAACCCGACCAGTTGCGGCGGATGATGGAGAATCTCGTGGCGGCCCTCGACGCTCATCACGCCACGCTGCCGGTCGACAAAGATGGCGTGACGCGGTTGACGCCGCAGATTCCCTGAGCGGCACGGACCGCCGTCGGCGAATGCCACGCGAAAAACGCTTTGCGATAAGACCTGGAATGGAAGAAATGGCTCAATAGCAAATGTCGCGCAAGATCCGGGAGGGACGAGGTCGACAGCGCTCGCGCGGTATGGCACCGGCGCTGGCAGGGCTGGCGATCGTCCTCAGCGGATTGCCCGCGCTCTTGAACTTTGGGCCCCCCGACCTCGACGCGGCTTTGCCACTGGTCGTGTGCGCCATTTCCATGGCCCTCATCGGGGCCCGCCATGCGGTCGGACTGTTGGCCACCGTCGTCGTCGTGGTGAGCCTGCCGATCGTGTTCACTCACGGCCAGGCCCAGTGGGACGCGATCCGCAACGCCGTTTTCGTATCGTCGGGAACGCTCATTCTCGCCTGGGCTCATCTTCGACAGCGGCGGAGGTTGCAGCAGCGTGCCCGGACGCGGCGACGCATTGTCGGCCGAGCCAAGAATCGCGCCAAACAGCTGCAGCGAACCGGTTCACAACTGCGATTGGCGGTTCAGCGTTCGGAAGTCGCCCAACAAACGCTCCTGGAACACTTGCCAGTCCACGTCCTGCAAAAGGATCTGACCGGTCGTTTTACGTTCGTCAGCCAGTCCTTCGCTCGCTTGCTAAACGTGGATGTCAAGCAGATCCTCGGTCACACCGACTACGATTTCTTCGAGCCGGCGATCGCCGATAAATTTCGGCAAGACGACCAGAGCGTCGCCCGCGACGGCAGCATCATCGATGATATCGAACGCACACAACTGCCCGATGGTTCGGTCGCCTACATGCAAGTGCGCAAGGCCCCGCTGCGCGATGCCAACGGAGCGATCACCGGCGTGCAGGGCATTTTTTGGGACGTGACCGAGGCGCTCAGCGGACGCAAGCAGTTGCAACGCATCGAGTCGTGGGCTCACGCGCTGATTCAGGCCGCGCTCGATGCCGTGCTGATCGTCGACGTTGAAGGCCGAGTCCTCGAGGCTAATCCCGCAGTCGAAACCATCTTGGGGTACCACCATCATCACGACAGCCAGCATCCGCCGCTGGGCGACATCATGCGCACTGGCGAGAACGTGGCCGGCTGGTCCGACGACAGCTCCGACGGCGGGCCGCCCATCGACGGCGAATGGTCTGCCGGCACGGAGCTCGGGCAGCTGAACCGCCTGCTCAAACAGGCAACCGGGCGGCGCATCGAAGTCCGCCTCCGCCGACCGGACGACACCTGGTTCGAAGCCGAAATCTCGGCCCATCCGCTGGTCGTCGAAAACTCTTCCGGCTGGGCGATCTTTATTCGGGATATCACCGGCCGCAAACGCTCCGTCGCCGAGTTGCAAGCCGCCAAAGAAGCCGCCGAGCGCGCGAACCTGGCCAAGAGCGAATTCGTGGCCAACGTCAGCCACGAACTGCGAACGCCCTTGACGGGCATCGTCGGCTTGCATGAATTGCTTGAGCGATCGGAACTGGACGACCAGCAGCGCGAGTATCTGGCGCTGGCGCGGACGTCCAGCGACAACTTGCTTTCGCTGATCGACGCGCTGTTGGACTTTTCCAAGATCGAAGCCCAGCGTTTGGAACTGGAGTCCGAAGTATTCGATTTGATCCAGTGCATCGAATCGGCCGCCGGTTCGTTGGCCGCCCGGGCACAGCTGCGCGGGTTGGAGCTGATCATCGATACTTCGCACGACCTGCCCGGTCTGGTTACCGGCGATCAGCAGCGCGTGCGGCAAGTGCTGCTGAACTTGATCGGCAACGCGATCAAGTTCACCCAGCGCGGCGACATCTGCGTGCGCGTCCGGCGTGTGCCGTCGCACGGTGGCCACGCGGGTTCTGTCGGCCGCCCTGCCGACCGGGCGACGATCCGCTTTGAAGTGATCGACGCTGGCATCGGCATAGCCGAGGAATCGCAGGCGGTCATCTTCGAAGCCTTCCAACAAGCCGACAGCAGTACGACGCGCCGCTATGGCGGCACCGGCTTGGGGCTGGCGATCTGCCGCGAGTTGGTGCATTTGATGGGCGGCGAGATCGAAGTCTCCAGCATTCCCAATCAGGGCAGCACCTTTGCCTTCACGCTCCCTTTCGACGTAGTCTCCGCGCCGCCCGAGGCATCCGTCGCGGCCGAGGACGCGGCGCTGCAGGGGTCGAAGATCGCGTTGGTCGCTCAGGAAGCGGGTTGGCGAAACGTCCTGGAGCGAGAACTGCAGGAACTGGGCTGCGAGGTCGCGTGCATCTCGGTCGAACAATTGCTGGCTCGCGAGCCTGCGGGGCTGTTTGATGCGGGTAATCACACAATCGTGATCGCCGATTTCCGCGAGCTGGTTGCGCAAGATCCGACCAGTTTGCCGGTCGTCGAGCGAGTGATCCTGGCCGTGCCGTTGGCTTTCGCGCGACCGACGCAGACGCCCGGTTGGCTCCGGCATGCCCACTACGGATGGTTGCCGCGACCGATTTGCCGCGACGAACTGCGGCGAGCCCTGCTGGACCAGCCGAGCGAGGAACGCGCGGCTTTGTCGGCCGATGAAGCCGCCAGCCGCCCGATACGAGCGGCCGATATCCTGCTGGTCGAAGACAGCCCGATCAACCAAACGGTTCTCAAAGGCATTCTCGAACAACTCGGCCACACAGTCAGCCTGGCCAGCAACGGTGCCGAGGCGGTCAACAAGTGCACGCAGCGGCGATACGATGTCGTGCTGATGGATATTCAGATGCCCGAAGTCGATGGCTTGGAAGCGACGCGGCGGATTCGTTGTCACGAGCAATCCACCGGCGCCGAGCCAGCGCATATTATCGCTTTGACGGCGCATGGCATGCCGAGCGACCGCGAACAGGCTCGAGCCGCCGGCATGAACGGATTCTTGATCAAACCTATCCCGCTCGAGGCGCTGCGTGCGGCGATCGCTGCCGTTCCGTTAGCTGCCTCCGATGGACCGCTTGAAATGCTTCAACCGGCCCCAGCCAGACTGTTCAACGGTCCGCCCGATTGGGGCCAACTGGCCGAGATGCTCGGTGGGAATCTGGAGTTGGCTCGCGAAGTCGTCGACATGCTCCGCTACGAAGCGCCGCGACTGGTTCGCGTGCTCGGCGAAAGTTGTGTGCACCAAGAGCCGCGCGAAGCGCGTCGCGCGGCGCACACGCTCAAGAGCAATCTCCGCAACCTCGGCCTCGAGGAAGCCGCTTCGCTAGCCGGCCAACTGGAACGCCTGGCCCAAGCGGCCGATTGGCAAGCGATGGCTGCCAAACGTTCGCAGCTGGAAACGAGTATCACGGAGGTGGTTCATTGGTGCGATGCGATGCTCGCCTCGTCGCCCGACTCTCCTGCCGCTACCACGAAGCCCACGCTCGGCTAGAATAAACGCGACCGCAGATCGTTTACTTCGACATTCAACTCATGGAGCAGCTATGGCGAGCACTCCTCAGCCGCAGCCAAGGTTTTGGGCATCCGCGAATTCCAATGGCCAGACGGCCAAAACAGTCACCCCGGAGAAATTGGTCGATCATTCCAAGGCGCTAGGTCAACTGATTACGCAGCGGCAGTTACCGCGCGACGAAGTCCAGCGCCGCACCCAGGAAATCGCCGACCGCGTGCTGTCGCAGTCGCGCGTCATGCAGTCGCCGAATTTTACGTCGACGACGGTCGCCGATCTGCAGCGGATGGCCGAACTGTACGACGCGGTGTTCTTCGAATCTCGATTGCTCGCGCTCGCCAGGCATTTCGGGATGTCGTTTCGGTGGTCGAGCCGCATGACAAGTGCCGGCGGAAAAACGATTCGTTCGACGCACCGCCTCCGCGGCTCGAAAGAGACCAAGGTGACTTACGAGATCGCCCTTTCGGCCACGCTCCTGTTCCAGACGTTTGGCGACTTGGAACGCCCGATTCGCGTCACGGGGCATCAGTGCATCAACCGCATGCAGGCGATGCAGCGGATCCTGGAACACGAACTGATTCACCTGGCCGAAATGCTCGTCTGGGACGACAGCAACTGCGCAGCTGGGCGTTTCCAAGCGATCGCCAACCGCTTCTTTGCGCATACCGAGCACAAGCACGACCTGGTAACCCAGCAAGAGCGGGCGGCCAAGAAATACAACATCCGCGTCGGCTCGATCGTCGCGTTCGCTCACGAAGGGCAGCGCTACGTGGGCAAAGTCAACCGCATCACGCGGCGGGCTACGGTTTTAGTCGCAGACCCCAAGGGCGAACGTTACGAAGACGGCAAATCGTATCGTAAGTTCTACGTGCCCTTGGGACATCTGCGACCCGTTTGAACCGGTAACCAGCTCAAGCCAACGACGTCATTTTGCGCTGGCCAGTTCGGGTTCTACAATGACCTGATTGGCCGCTTCATGTTGGCTGACCGCAGCCTCGACTTCGGTCTGGGTGACCGGCGAGCGGAGCACCACGACCGAGCAAGGACGCAGGGCGTACTCGCTGCCCGGTTTGGCCGGATCGTCTTGGTTCTGGACTGCCGTGTCAAACAGACATTCCCAAGGCTGGCCATCGTCTAGATGCGGCAGCGTGAAAGGGATTTCGTTGGCGTGGTCGGCGTTGAACAGCAGCAGGATATGGTCCGCGATGATCGGTTCGCCATATTCGTCGACGTCGACCTTGCCGCCGCATAGATGGACGCCTAGACAGCGGACATGCGGGTTGTTCCAGGCATCGTCCGACATCTGTTTGCCGCTGGGCTCGAGCCACGCGATTTCCGGTTTGTCGCTCCCGCGCAGGTCCTTGCCGTGGAAGAAGCGCCGCCGATGGAATACGGGTTCTTCGCGGCGCACCTTCAGCAGCTTTTGCACAAACGCGAGCAACTCCTTTTGTTGATCGTTGAAATCCCAGTTCAGCCAGGTGATTTCATTATCTTGGCAATAGGCGTTATTGTTGCCGTGCTGTGTGTGGCTGACTTCATCGCCGGACAGGAGCATCGGCATGCCTTGGGACAGAATCAATGTGGCCAGCATGGCCCGCTTTTTCTTGTCCCGCAGCTCGTTGACCTCCGGATTGTCCGTCGGGCCTTCTTCGCCGCAATTCCAGCTGTCGTTGTGATCGGCTCCGTCGCGGTTATCCTCGTGGTTGGCTTCGTTATGTTTGTGGTTGTAACTGACCAAATCGTTGAGCGTGAAACCGTCGTGACAGGTGATGAAATTCGTGCTGGCGTGCGGCCGGCGACCGTTCCACTGGTAGAGATCGCTCGAACCGCTGATCCGCGTCGCGAATTCCGAAGCCACGCCGCCGTCCCCTTTCCAGAACCGGCGGACGCAATCGCGGTAACGGCCGTTCCATTCCGACCAACCGATCGGGAAATTGCCGACCTGGTATCCACCCTCGCCCAAGTCCCAGGGCTCGGCGATCAGCTTGACGCGCGAGAGCACCGGATCCTGGTGGATGATGTCGAAGAAGGCGCCCAGTTTGTCGACTTCGTGCAGCTCGCGAGCCAGGGTGCTGGCAAGGTCGAAGCGGAACCCGTCGACGTGCATCTCGCTCACCCAGTACCGCAGGCTGTCCATGATGAACTGGAGGACGCGAGGATTGCGCATGTTGAGCGTGTTTCCGCAGCCGGTGAAGTCCATGTAATAGCGCTGGTCCTGAGGCGACAAGCGATAGTAGCTGGCGTTGTCGATGCCGCGGAACGAAACCGTCGGCCCCATCTGGTTGCCTTCGGCCGTGTGGTTGTAGACGACGTCCAGGATGACCTCGATGCCCGCATCGTGAAGCGAACGGACCATCATCTTGAACTCGCGAATGACCTCATGTGGTTCCTTGGCCGACGCATATCGCGGATCGGGCGCGAAGAAGCCGAGCGTGTTATAGCCCCAGTAATTGGTGAGATCCTTTTCCAGTAGGTACCGATCGTTGGAGTGCAACTGCACCGGCAGCAGCTCGACCGCGTTGATGCCCAGGTCGGTCAAATGCTTGATCGCTTCAGCACAGCTCAAACCGGCATAGGTTCCGCGGAGTTCCTCAGGGATGCTCGGCAAGAGCTTGGTAAAGCCTTTGACGTGCAACTCGTAAATGATCAGTTTGTGCGAGGGAATGCCCGGACAGCGGTCTTCGCCCCAAGTAAATGCCGTGTCGATGACCACAGCCAGAGGGGCGTCGGCCGCGCTGCATTGTTCGCTGAACGAAAGGTCTCCCGCTTCGTCCCCGACCTGATAGCCGTGCATGGCATCGGTCCACTTGGGCAACCGGCCGATGGCCCGCGCATAGGGATCGAGTAGAAGTTTGTTCGGATTGAAGCGATGCCCATGCTCGGGATCGTAGGGACCGTGCACGCGGTAGCCATACAATTGGCCCGGGCGAGCTTCCGGCAAGTAAGTATGCCAGACCATGTCGGTCTGTTCGGCGAGCGGAATCTTGACCGCTTCTTTGGTGTCTTCAGGCGAATTGAAAAGACATAGTTCGACTTTGGTGGCGTTTTCGCTGTAGAGTGCGAAATTCACGCCGCGACCATCCCAAGTGGCCCCTAATGGATAAGGTCGGCCTGGCCAAATGCGCATGGAGTTGCTCCTGTTCAACGTTTTCCTCGTTCGCTCGTCGCCGCCCGTTGTGAACAGCCACTGCGAATTCCGCCACACTCAAG
>JBQCJB010000396.1:0-7012 GCA_051953155.1 Aureliella sp.
GATCGACCAGCCGGCGGCGATTATTGCCTGGCGCGGTCTGGGAGTCCAAGCCAGTAAAGATGGCCACCAACGACCAGTACTCATCTTGGTCGGTCGAGATGACGCGGCCGTTGTCACTGGCGTCGTGGCAGCGAGCGCAGCCGAGGGCTTCGTCGAGCACCACCGATCCGACTCGGCTGGCCAAGCGGTGGTTGTTGCCGCCGGCCAACGTCGACAAGAAGGCAGCTTCCGACGAGTCAGGCTGGCTGCCGATCAAGCTGGCGACGACTTCGTTCCACGGCTTACGAGCGACGATCTGCTGGGCCAGATTGGCTCGCAGGGCGGCTCCATCCTTGTCATTGGCATTCGCAGCAGCCGTCCCGCGCAGCCAATAGGCAACAATGCGATCGGCCCAATGTTCGGCAAAAGTGCCCGACTGGAGCAAGCGGTCGGTCAGTTCACGCGGCGACGGGCTGGAGAGAGCTTGCTGGTCACCGGCTAAAATCTGAGCGACCCGCCGCGCGAGCGCCTCGTCGGCCAGGAACTGGCTCGGCTGTACTTGTTCGCGTTGCCAGAGTTGGTTGAAGCGATCGTCGACCCAGGCGACGATCTCGGCGTCGGCCCATGGCTTGGCGGCGGCTGCAACCGCTATGGGCGACTGGCCTGCGAGGCTTGGCGGCGTTCCCGGCGAAGTAGGCGACTGGTCCGCGGACGGTCCGGTGTCGAACGGCAGCCGGTCCAGGGCGATCTGTTCGCGGGCGCGAGTCGACGCGCCATCCGCCTTTTCCGGCTTGGCTTTGTCGGCCAACGCGTTCTCGCGTGAAGCGTCGGTTTGCGCGGTCGTTCGGGCCGCATCGCTGGACGAGGTGCCATCTGCATCATGAGCGGCAAGGCCGCCGGTCAGGCCGGAGGCTTGGTCGGGAGCGTTGCTGGGGCCGCGGCGCGCGAGCTGCCAAACACCGATGGCGATCAGCAGACCAGCTGCCAAGGAAACGATCGCGATGATCGCCGCGTGCCAGGGCAATTCTTTCGTCGATGAGGCAGAGCGGCTAGTGACGGAGCCGGCGCTGACCGGCGTGGCGGTTACCAATTGCGCAGCCGGTGCCTGGGGGGCGGATGCGTGCGATGCGAGCCCGCGCGGCGAGGTGGAATGAAGCCGCGAATCGGAGTCCGCGCGAGCTGGAGTGTTTTGATTCTGTTCTTCGCGGAAGCGCTGTTGGATGCGCTGAACGAGGTCGGGCGGATGTGGGTCAGTCAACCTCTCCTCGAGCCAGGAGTCGAAGATTCTTTCGGAACACGGGTCGGTCATTGCAGTTTGCTCTCGACGCACTCGCGCAGTTGAGACTTGGCTCGTTGCATTAGGTTCTTGGCTCCGTGCTGGCTGATGTTCAAGGAGGTCGCGATCGATTCTCGCGTGGCTTCGTCGGAGAATCGCATCCTCAGGGCTTGTTGTGCCCGCGAGGTCAGACGCTTGAAGCAATCTTCCAGCGCGTCCAAGGCTCGATCACCACTATCAAAACCGGCCCACCGCATCCAGGCTCGTTCGAACTCGTCCACTTTTTCAACGTAAGCGACTTTGCCCGAGCGTCGCTTGACGGTGATGAAGAGGTTGTGCGCCACGCGGCGAAGGTACGCGCCGGAGGCCTGATCGTTGTAGTGCACAAACGGACGGCGCATCACTTCCAGAAACGTTTCCTGCGTCAGATCGTCCGCCAGGCAAGGCTCGCAGCCCAAAGCACGAAGGTAGCGCCAGACGCCTACCTGATGGCAGGCGATGAACTGTCCCCAATCGATTTCACTGCCGCCGTCACTGGGGACGGCGACTGTGCTATCCGGCTTCGACACGCTGCTTTGAAATTTCCTGCTGTTTAGGCGAACAGTTCGCGGATCACTTTTCCGCCGTTGGCGATCTTCATAGGCCGTCCGTTCTTACTGGTATAGGTTGTTTCCAGGGATATGCCAAGCGCTTTGCAAACCGAGGCCATCACGTCCTCGGACGAGTACGGTTCGGTCTCGACCTGGGTGCCGTCGGCGGAGGTGGCCCCGACAGCGATACCACCCTTCATGCCCGCCCCGCCCACGACCACGCTCCAGGAGCGCGCCCAGTGGTCGCGACCGGCGTCGCCGTTGATTCGCGGGGTGCGGCCGAATTCACCCATCCAAATAATGGCCGTGTCGGCCAGCATGCCGCGCTGCTCCAGGTCTTCGACCAGAGCGCTCATGGCTTTGTCGAGTACCGGCAGGCGCTGGTTCTGCAGCGTGTTATGGATACCTTGATGGTTGTCCCAACCGCCGAGATCGACCTCGACGAACGGCACGCCGACTTCGACCAGCCGCCGGGCCATCAAGCAGCCGCGGCCGAAGGGGCTGTCGCCATAGCGATCGCGGACCGCCTGCGATTCCTTGTCGCTGCGGAAGGCTTCCATCTGCTGGCTGGTCATGAGATTGACGGTCTTGGCCAGGATCTTTTGATGGTCTTCGGCGGCCACGCCACGCGACTGGGCAATGAAGCCTTTTTCGATCAGCTCCAGGGCTTTCATGCGCTGGACCAGTCGGCGATCGTCCAGCCCCATATCCAAGTCGTTGACGCGGCCATCGCTGCCGACGGTAAACGGCGACCAGGCCATGCCGAGAAAGCCGGGGCCCTCGCTGGCGCCGCCGACCGAGATGAAGGGCGGAATCTCCAGGTCCGGGCGCTGCGTCATCAGTTCGTGAGCGACCACTGCGCCGTAGCTGGGGTGTTCGACGTTCGGATTGGGGACGAAGCCGGTGTGCATGTAATAGCGGCCGCGGTCATGGTCCGCTTCACGTGTGCTCATCGAGCGAACGATCGCCAGATTGTGCATCTGCTTGGCGACCATCGGCAAGTGTTCGCAGATTTGCACATCGCCGGAGGTGCTGATCGGTTTAAAGGGCCCGCCGGTCGGGGCGCCCGGCTTGAGATCCCAGAGGTCGATCGTCGCCGGGCCGCCGCCCATCCACAGTAGGATCGCCGATTTGCGGCTCTTCTTCAGTTCCTCGGCATTCAGCCGCAGTGTGTGCCCCATCGCCAGGGCCGAACCGACCATCGCGCTTGCGCCGGCGGCGTGTTTCATGAAGTGCCGGCGACTCATTCCCAGCGGCGTTTTCGACTGTGACCACAACATTTTTGCAACTCCCGAGTAAGACCGCCTAGAGGTGACTCTCGCGCCGTGCCGCCGATTGAAGGAATGTTTGACTGAACCGAAAACTGAAGGAACCAACACCTGAAAACTAATGCACGCTGAAAAACTAATGCACGATGATGAACTCGTTGCTGTTGAGCACGGCCCACCACATGTCTTGCAGCATCTCGCCCATATTTCCTTTGCGGACGACCAACAACTGCGAGGCCAGCTTGAGCTCTTCGGGGCGAGCTTTGCGGGCCAGACCGGCGGCGAACAAGACCTGGATCTTGTCGGCCGGTTTGCTCTTGGCGTCGGCCAGCGACCGCAGGAAGCTGCCCGCATCGAGCTGCGTGGTCCGCTTGCTCAGATCGCCGTTGAACATCATGAGGGCTTGTGGAATTGTACCGTTGAAGGTCGTGGCCTCGTCGCCTTCATCGGTGCCGAAGGCGACCACGAACTGGCGCAGCCAGCGATCGCGCTCGGCCTGTTGTTGCTCGAGTGATCCACGGGCTTGTCCGCCGACGGTGATCAGCGACTGGTATAACTGTTCAGCCGACATCTGCCGCGAATAAAAGTGCGAGAAGCGCGGGGTTTCGCCGATCGTCGGATCGTCCGCTTGATTGGCGTCGGTGATCCGACTGGACAGTTGGTAAGGCTGGGAGAGCACGATCCAGCGCATCAACTGCCGCAGATCGTAACTCGACTTGCGGAACTCTTCGCCCAAGCGATCGAGCAGTTCCTGGTTGGAAGCGGCGTTATGCGGCCCGAGGTCGTCCATCGGCCGAGTGAAGCCATAGCCTAGGAACTGAGCCCACATGCGATTGACGATCATCTTGTCGAGGTACGGGCTGGCCAACAGCATCTTGCCCAGTTCCTGACGGCGATTGACCTGGCTGACGTAGCCGCTGTGGCCGATCTCGGTGCCGTCGATGAAGACCGGATAAGCGACTTTCGTCATGCCGTTGCGTTCTTGGTAGTAAATCTCTGCCTCGTCGGCTCGGCCGCCCGCTCCGCCGAAATCCTGGTCGACCAGTTCGGCATAGGCGACATCGCGCGTGCCCGGCGCGAAGCGTCGCAGCGCGCGGGCTTGGCGGAAGAAGGCATTGAACTCCCAGAACTTCTGTTGTTTCCACTGGTTGAACGGATGGTTATGGCACTGGGTGCACTGCACCTGCAGGCCTAGAAAAATCTTCGACGTGGCCGCGGTCGCTTGAATGCCTTCTTCGGTGTTGACTTTGTCGATCAGATAGTTGACCGCCCCGTTGAAGCCCTCTTCGCCCGGCTTGGTTGTGCCGGTGGCGGTGACCAGTTCGAAGACCATCTGGTTGTAGGGTTTGTTGCGTGCAAACGAGTCGCGGAGGTACTTGGCCATGCCTTCGCGATTGATCAGCGAATTGTTGGCGTTGCCGCCGCTGCGGCCGATCAGGATGTTGCTCCAGATCATCGCCCACTGGTTGGCGAATTCCTCGGTGTACCGTTCGTCCTCGAGCAGTTTGTCGACCAGCCGCTGGCGTTTATTTTTGTCGCTGTCCTTGAGGAACTCCGACAGTTCCGGAACGCTGGGGATGCGGCCGATCAAGTCCAGGTAGACGCGGCGGCACCACAGCCCGTCCTCTTCGATCGGCGAAGGCTTGACTGCCGCGTCGGCCCATTGTGCCGCCATGGAATCGTTGATCAGTTTGACTTGCGGAATGTCCGCGCCCGGCAGCGGCGGGGCCGCGGTCAGCCGTCGGCCGGGCAGATTTAAAGTCAGCAGCAAGGCGACCACGGTCAACGCGGCCAGCCCGCTCCGACCAGGACAGCGGAGGCCCCTGGCGGAGGAGCGAGCAGATCGGAGTGGCCTGGCAAAGTTCGGCACGGCGCGTCACCTTCAAAATCAAGAATACGAACAGCCGGGAGAAGAGAGTCGTTTTTTCCGTCGGCAGCCGGGGGAAGCGCGATCCGCCGCGGGTGGCAGCCCGTGCCAGGCGTCGCGAAACCCGTCGCCCAGGGAGCACAGCCAACCGCTTTCGCCTCACCTAAAAGAGAAGCGGCTGTCATGAATGTAGTGTACTCAAAAATCCCACGCGGCGACCATTTCAATCCTTGCCACAGAGGCTCGCCTATCCAGCCAGTGCGTCCGCCGTTTATAAGGATTCGGCCCAGAAAGCCGCAGTCGACAGGCCTCAGCCTATCCCCTCGAACCGCCAGGTGTGCTTGGCGAGCCCAGGTCGGCACGGCTATGATAAGGTGAAGCAACACACCCAAGCCGCCCCCTTCGTCTAGCGGCCTAGGACACCGGGTTCTCAGTCCGGTAACAGGGGTTCGATTCCCCTAGGGGGTATCCCTCTTGTGGGCTGGACTCGCCAGCAGTCGCCAGAAGTTGCTTTTCCTTGGGTTTTGTGACTTGTGGCGATTGCTGACTAGCTGTGACATCACCGCCCATAGAACCGCCGATAGAACCGCCGACCGGTTCGGTGGCCCGCTGCCAATGCTCATCGGTCAGCTGCAGGTAGTGCTTCTCGGCAATCTGTGTCGAGTGACCTAGCCAAGCGTTCACTACATGGCTTGGGAACCGCTCTTCCAATTCGGTCCGGCAGCTCGCGCGTAGATTCACGAACGTTTTCTCCCAAGGCTTCAAGCCTGCCGCTGAGATTAGTTCGTTCATCTGCGTTCGAAGGTTCGAGTTGTTGGATCCGAAGCGGTTCACGACTCGAGCGTCGCGCGCGGGCTGGCCGGTTGGCGATTCCTGGGCCGCCAGGTCAAAGGCCTCTTCGAGAATCGGCCGCAGGTCCGGAAAGATCGGACAGAACCGCAGACCGGTTTTGACGCTGTCGATGCGCAGCCGGGCCCGCTCCCAGTCAACATCCGCCCAGGTCAGGCCAAGCACTTCAGTAGGGCATCGCAGGCCCGCGAAGCGCGGCAGTGCAAAGATCAGTTTCCAGTGAACGTCTCCGCATTTATCGAGCACCGTTTTGGCCATCGTCCGAGTCACGAAGAACTGCCGCTTGCTGTTGACCTCCAAGCCGAGCTTGCAGCCGGCGCCCGGGTTCTCTTTGAGCAGCCGGCTTTTAACCGCGAATTCGAACATCTGCCGCAGTCGCTTGGCGTGCTTGTTGGCAGTTGCCGCGGAGAGGCACTTGGTTTTCTTCTTCCCGCTGGCCGCCGGCTTCTCGTTCCTCATCCAGCGTATCCACTGCTCGAAGTCCCCGCGCGTGATCGTTTCTAGCCCGCGCTGCTCGCCGAAATAGGCAACCGCCCAATCTCTCACCTGCTTGAAATTGGTTCGCGTCAGATCCTTGAAATCGGTTCGCAGTTCCAAGTAGTGATCGATGAACGGTCCAAGGAAGTTCGCCGCCTCATCGGTTCGCTTTGGCTGGGCCGGCTTGCAGAGTCCGCACTTCACCAGCGAATCGCGCATCCGGCCTTCGAGATTCTGAGCCCACAACGCAGCGTCACCGTCGGGCTTACGTCCGAGTGACTTGGCGGTAAGCAGATCCTCTACAAAGCGCTGAATATCTCGGGCCTTCTTCTTCGACACGTCCCCGATCCACAGCGAGCGTTTGCGTTTGTCGAGCGTATAGAACTGCAGCCGCCAGCCCTTGCGGTTGCGATCGGTCTCAAAGCGTAGCGATGCCACAGAATCAACCTCCCCGAAGGTTGTGCCCGATTGAGAAAGAGCCACAGCAGGCGGCCGGGAAACCGCTCTTCGCGTTGCAATCGCTAGCTGTGGCCGTTGGAATCCGCCCTTCACCGCCGGCCGGGGAAAGAGGGCAGTTCGAAAACCGAACACCCACTCCCCGGCCGGCAATCAGAACGCACCCTTCAAAAAAGAAATTAGGTAGGAAACCATTTCGACGTAGCCCTTCAGAAGCGGTAAACCAACAACCACAAGGCCAACTGGGATC
>JBQCJB010000397.1:0-3777 GCA_051953155.1 Aureliella sp.
TGCCTCTGCCAGCAAGCACAACCGCACACGTGCCGACAACGATTCGGCAGACCATCGCCAACGCAATGCAAACTCCAACGCACCAAAGCGTCGTGCGAACGGTTCGATCGAATGAGACGACTGGCTCGGAAGGTGATAACTGACCGAAAGCTTCGACGAGCGCACTCCAGCCCACCCTCAATCCCAACTGGCTTGACCCCATCGACTTCGGGGCTACTTCGACCGTCTGCGTCTCGTCCGCGTTCATTGCAACGAGAGAGGCCTGCGAGCCAAAGATCGCTGATGCGGAAAAGGGTCTTGGAATTCCAGCCAAGATGATCAACACCAAAGCGGCCGAGGCAAACATGCCGGCCCCACCCAGTTTAGTTGCCAATGCGGGAGCACGTCGCAGCAAAAGGTTCGACAGCGACAAGGCGACTGCCAAGACCAACGTCACCTGAAGAAAGCACCAGATTAAACCGGTCATTTCTTGCCCCCTTGCTTTTCCAGAACCTCCATGAGGTACTCGCGTTCTTTCGCCGTTAGTTTGCGATTGTCAAGCAGGTGAACAAGCATCGCTTCGCGTGAGCCGGCGAAGAGACGCTTCACCAAGTCACCAACGAGGCCCTTCGAGACATCGTCGAATGATCGAATCGCCATGTACTGGAATGGCCGAGCGTCGTTAATCTGCTTGAGGAATCCCTTGTCATTGAGAGCGCGAACGACATTGGCGACAGTCACATAAGCAAGCGATTCACCTGACGACTCAAGGAAGCTACGGGCGTCTTCCGCCGTCGCTGAGTCCTTTTGCCAGAAGAGTTGCATCACTGCCAGTTCACGCGACGTCAGTTCCTTCATTTTGGGCCGAGCCATCAGTACCGCCTTGAACGTGTTTTGGGAAACCAAATTCGGTTTCCCAAAAGCTATGCCAGATAGATCAGGCAGTCAACATCATTTTTTTAAACGTTCGGCGGGGGCGTGGCTGTGGGTTGGGTAGGCCTCCGGGTTTGTTCCCTCAGCCCTGGGCCCCATGATTCCAGGTTGAACTCTTGCAGATATTCTGTCTTGAGCCTTCGTCCACTCGCCCGACTTGCGTGTAACCCTACAGATAGAGGCCAGTTGCTCTCGGTCTCGCTCGACACCCGGTTGTTAATCAAGTCGACGCCTCGTTCCCAGAAACCGCTGGCTTCGAGCTTCACACTGCCCCTGTTGGGAGATTGCCATGCCGAAGGTCCGCGCTGTGGATGAGATGAACACGACTGAACTTCGAGCCGAGCTCGTATCGCTGCTAGCCGAGGGCTTCTTGCACTACATGCGAAGCGATCTGTTCGCGATTGACCATGCAAACTGCGACAAAGATCCAGATTTTGAGACAGCTTGCCTTGAGGTTCCTGCCAAACCGGTGCTCTCTGTGTTAACAGGCGGGAGACCGGAGGCCTGAGGCCGGAGTGAATAGTTTTGCTCCAGCCTCCAGTCTCACGCCTCCAGCCTGTTAAAAGGAGAGTTTTCAATGGCAATCAATGTCGCCAAAGAGGTCGCCAGGCTCCGGCATATGCCTGTGTCGGAACTACGGGACCGGTACCACGAAGTGTTCGGCGAGGACACCAGCGCTCGCAACAAGCAGTGGCTCATCAAACGCATCGCGTGGAAGGTGCAAGCAAACGCCGAAGGCGATATCTCCGAGCGCGCTCGGCGACTGGCCCACCAGATTGCAAGGGAGACGGACATTCGTACATCACTGCCGCGAGTAAACAGACCCGCAACGACTGAGGCGCTGGAAACGGCGACGACAACGATTTCGCTACCCGCGGATAATCGCATTCCAATGCCCGGCGCCACCTTGGTCAAGACGTACAAAGGCCGCAGCATCCAAGTCATGGTGCGACCAAATTCATTCGAATTCGAAGGCACCCATTACAAGACGCTCACAGCCATCGCTCGAGTGGTCACTAGGCAAAAGAACATCAACGGATTTCACTTCTTTCGGTTAGGCGGGAGGCCGGAGACCGAAGGCCGGAGAGAGCAAGCATGATCTCAGTCTTTGTTCTCGTCACTACATCCTCCGGTCTCGCGCTTCCGGCCTATTGCGCAGCGAACGAATCAGGCCATTCAAGACCTTTGCGGCCTCTTCGGCTTGCGCTCGTACGGGCTCGACACGCTCTCGCCCGGCAAATCCGAGTCGATCTGCAAGCGAAAGTTGATATTCGACCTCGCGACAGGATCCGTAAGCCATGTCCAGGAACCGGATGTAGTCGGCGAGCCCATTCCTCGCAGAGCCTTCGACGATGTTGGAGGCGATCGAGACCGCGGCCCGCCGCAACTGAGAACTCAGGCCGTACTGCTCCCGAGTTGGAAAATCAGACGTCACTCGATAGACCGCCAAGACAAGTTCATCTGCCAGCTCGAATGCACGGAGCTTGTTGTGGTCCCGCATCCCAGTATTCCGAATGAAAGCTCACAATGACAAATAGTTTCACACGGTCAAAAGATTCTAACACCTCCTCCAGCCTCCAGTCTCCGGCCTCACGCCTTTGTTGTGCCATCTACACGCGGAAGTCGACCGAAGAGTGGCTCGACCAGGATTTCAATTCACTCGACGCTCAGCGTGAATCGGCAGAGGCGTACATCAAGAGCCAGGAGCACGAAGGCTGGGTCTGCCTGCCCGATCGTTATGACGATGGTGGCTACACCGGCGGCAATATGGAGCGACCGGCGCTCAAGGCGCTCATCCGTGACATCGAAGCCGGAAAAGTCGACTGTGTGGTGGTCTACAAAGTGGATCGCCTCAGCCGTTCGCTGATGGATTTTGCGAAGATGCTCGAAGTCTTCGAACGCAAGAGAGTCGCCTTTGTCAGCGTCACCCAGCAGTTCAACACGACGAACTCAATGGGACGGCTGATGCTCAACGTGCTCCTGTCTTTCGCCCAGTTCGAACGCGAGATCATCTCCGAGCGAACACGCGATAAGATGGCGGCCGCTCGTCGCAAAGGCAAATGGGGCGGTGGTCTGGCACCTCTGGGTTTCGACAACGATCGCGAGGGACGCAAGATCGTCGTCAACGAGGACGAGGCCGCTCAGGTCCGTGGAACGTTCGAGCTGTATCTCGAATGCCAGTCGATTATTCAAACGATCAAGGAACTCGACCGGCGCGGTTGGAAGAACAAGCTGACCGTGACAAAGAGTGGCAAAGAGCGCGGCGGCCGCCACTTCGACAAGAGTTCGCTGTTCAAGCTGCTCACGAACGTCGCCTATCTCGGCAAGGTCCGCTACAAGGATGAGATTCACGAAGGCGAACACGACGCGATCGTGCCCATCGAACTTTGGGAAAAGGTGCAGAAACAGCTGAAGCACAACGGGCGAACCGGTGGCATCATGGTCCGGAACAAGTTTGGCGCTCTGCTCAAGGGACTGGTTCGCTGCGTCTGCTGCGACTGCGCGATGACACCGAACCATACGACCAAAGGCGGCAATAAACGCTATCGCTACTACGTGTGCACTGCCGCGCAACAGCGCGGCTGGCATACCTGTCCATCGAAGTCGATTCCAGCCAAGCAGATCGAGGGCTTTGTCATCGAGCAGATCAAGAAGGTCGGTTACGCGCCGGAGTTGATCCAGGACGTGGTCACCAGCGTTGCCGACAAGATGAAGGGGCAGCTCAAGCAGCTCGAAGACGAACGATTGGCCCTAGGCCGCGACACCGCCCGCTGGAATAGCGAGATCCGCAAGACCTCCGCACTGATCCGCCCCGACGAAACCGACTCGCCCGCAATCGCCCGATTGGCGGACCTGCAAGAACGC
>JBQCJB010000398.1:0-2145 GCA_051953155.1 Aureliella sp.
TGGCGACGTTCGTCGATTGGCCGCGGCCGGGAATGTGGTACAGCGAACGCCCGGACAGCATTATCGTGCGGCTGGGCAGGCAGACGGCACCGATCATTGAACCTTGGGTATAGCAATGCCGGAACGTAAAGCCTCGCGCGACCAGCGCGTCGAGGTTCGGTGTCTCCAGCTGCCGATTGCCCAGGGCGTGGAGTCCATCGGCTCGGTGGTCGTCGGCGTGCAAATGCAGAATGTTGGGCGGGGCGGCCGGCAGACGAACCGCCGTTGACATCGCACCGCAAGCGATCAGACACAAGCTCCACAGAATCTTGTTCACGGCTTCGCCCCTTTATGCTCGTTAGGCTGCAGAATCTTTGAAAGAGACAACGGCTTGCTGCGCGGTCGGTGGCAGCGACTGGAATTCACTGCGGGAAAAACCGGCTCGCGCGAAGATGCGCTCGTATTCGGCGAACGTGTAAGCGTCACCCTCCGGCGTGCTGGCCAGCATGGTCAAGGCAAAGGTGGCCGTGTGCGGTGGCGAGATGCGATCGTCATCGGGAACGAAGTCCAGCGTAACCACGCGTCCGCCCGGGGCGAGAGCATCGTATGATTTTTTCGCCAGGCGCTCGCACGTGCTTACGTCAAAGTGATGTAAAAAGTTGGTCAGCAGCACGACATCGTACGGGCCGCCCCAATCGACATCGAACGCGCTGCCCGGCCGCAGCTGATGCCGCTGGGCAACGCCGGCGCGCTGCGCATTCTCGCTGGCTACTGAGAGAACATTCGCCCAGTCGAGGGCCGTGATCGTGGAATTGGGGTAGTGCTCGGCGACGGTGATTCCGAACAAACCGTGTCCCGCCGCGACGTCCAGCACTCGCAGCGGTTGTTCGCGATCCTCGGCGACCAGATCCACCAGCAACCGAGCTGGCAACTGCATCAGCGGGGCCATGGCCCGCGCAAAAGTGACCCAGATGGGGTTGTCGTGCGAGACAGTGCCTTCCTCTGGCAAAGTGGTGCCTCCTCTGCGCACGGCGGTGGCCAAGTGGTCGAACGACTGGCGCAGTTGCGGCGTCAGCAGGAACTCCAGCGCGCCCCCCAGGTAGGCTGGCGAACTGCGGGTCAGAAATACCTGGCTGTCGTGCGTCAAGGCATAACGAGCGTCGCGCTTCTGCAAGAAGCCGAGGATGGTTAGGTAATCAGCCAGGATCCGCGTGCCGCGTTCGGAAGCTCCGCACGCTTCGGCCAACTCGGCAGCCGTTGCCGGGCCGGCAGCCAGTTTCGAGAACAAGTCGAGTTCGATCGCGGCTCGCAGCGCTTCGGTGCGATGGAAGGCCGTGACGGTTTCGAAGAACAATACAGGCGAGGGCGGAGCTGGCGTATTCACGGGCGTTGGTTTCTCCATGCAAGTGCGGATGCAGATGCGGATCGGTGGGGCGCTCGAGCCATTCTAGCCCCTTTGCAGCCGGGCTGACGGACCGGTGCGTTTTTGTCTGGCCAGGGCGCGAGATCGGTGGCGGTCGCGGCTGCGGCGTGGCATGATGAAGCCTGCCTACACCGTGACCATCCTCCTGGAATCAAGGACCGACGATGGAGAGCCCGAGCGAACATCAATCCATCGTCCGCTGGCTCATGAGTCCCGGGGTCTGCAATCCGTCGGCGGCCTCGGTCGAGCACATCGAAACGCACATCTCGGACATATTCCTGGCCAGCGAGCTGGTTGTCAAACTGAAGAAGCGCGTGCGCTACAGCTTCCTCGATTTTTCCACTCGCCAAGCGCGCGAGCATGCCTGCCGCGAAGAAGTTCGCTTGAATCGCCGGCTGGCCAACGACTGGTACTTGGGTGTCGCCTCGATCACTCGGCGTTCTGACGGCGGCTTCGAAATCGATGGAGCAGGGGAGGTGGTCGACTGGTTGGTGCGCATGCGCCGCTTGCCATCGCAACGCACGCTGGATGTCCTCTGCCAGCGTGGCGAACTGACGCGCGAGCATGTCGAGCAGCTGGTCGACCGGCTGATCGACTTTTATCGCTCGCTGCCTCCGCTGGAAATCGACGCTCAGACCTACATCGAACAGGTAGGTCGAGCGGTGCGAGAAAACCTGAGTGATCTCGCAGCTCCTGAGCACGCGCTGCCAACCGCTGCTCTCTGGCGAATCCACGGTTTTCAG
>JBQCJB010000399.1:0-7409 GCA_051953155.1 Aureliella sp.
CAAGGGCCACAAACGCCACTGGCTGTCGGCTGGCTCGCCGAGCAAACTTTGGAACACCTGGTCGGCATCGGCTTCCGGCAGGTCACCCCGCGACAGTAGTTCGAGGGTCAGCTGCGTTTGAAACACGCGCCGCGTGGCCGACCCGGTCAGCGGGTTGCCGCGCAGCATGCTCATCGACGTTTCCAGTTGCTGCTCCGCCAGGGGCAACCGGTTCTGAGCCACCGCCGCCCGGGCCATCGCATACCCGAGCTGAGCTTGGATGCGTGGCAGTACCACATCGCTCGTTCCCAACAGGCTCAGCATCTGTTTGACGGCGGCGTCATGCACTGCCTGATTGCCCGCCACGACGGCCAGTTCACTGATCGCCGCACTGCCGGACAGGTAGGCAGTCGTCGAATAATTCTGACTCCAGGTCACCGCTGCTTGCAGCACGGGCAGCAGGTCGACGCGGCGCGCCGCACAGGCCACGTTGCCGATCATCGCCAGGCTTTCGGCCAGCGCGTCGGCCTGCTCGAGCTGCGCTGCCCGCAGCGAGGCGTCGAGCAATCGTCCGAGGGCGGGCGCGTCGTTGCCTTGGCGAGCATCGCAGGACGCCAGAGCCAACAGACAGCGCGGCGTCAAAAAATAGTCGAGCTTGTTCTCGATCGAAAACCCGCTCAGCAACAGCGTTTTGGCTTGGGCTTCATCTCCGATGGCCAACAGCGATAAACCATGAAGGGCTTTCCAAGCTGACCGCAACCAGGCCGGACCAGACTGCGGTGATTTGCTGAACAGCTCAACCAGCGGCGTTGAAAGTGGCGAATGCCGCGCCAGCGGGCCCAGCAGGTGCTCGCGGCGCTGCAAAGCCACTGCCAGGCAACGCAACACTTCCGCGACATCGACCCGCAAGGTGCTCACCCCGCCTACGGCGCCCTTGGCCGCGGCCGAATCGAGCGTGACTTGCACAGTTCGCGGCACCCGCGCCAGTTGAGCCGTGCGCGTGAGCTTCGACCAGTTGATCCCTTTGAGTTCCGCCGGAGGCTCGGGCTGAGCTTCAGGCCCGCGAAGCGACTCGACCCAAGTCGGGAAGGTGAGAGCCAGCATCAGCGCTGCGTCGTACTGCTCGAGCGCTTGGGCGATCGCCCCTTGCTGGTAATAACATTCGCCCAGCATGACAATCGCCGGCACGCTGTCGATCCAGCGTTGCTGGTTGACGATCTGGCCGCGATTCATAGCCACGCGGAAGCCTTCCGTCGCTTCACTGATATTGCCGGCATCGAACAAGTCGCGGGCAATGTAGTATTCCAGCCGCGGCAATTCAGGCGTCCCCTGCGACCGCGCCAGGTCTACACCGCCGCAGTGTGCCATGACCAACGCCAGCGACCATACCCAGATCCACCAGAGACCATCTCGGGCTACGGTTGGCGTTGCGCTCGCTTCAGTAGCGAACGTCCCTTGGAATGAAAGCGGTAGTCGCGACATGGAGTGCTTTGCATTTGGTTCATGAGGAGCAGGATTCGAGTACCCTGATTATATCTGCCCCTCGCCCGACCAAGAAAGCGCCGCCCCCCACCAGCCCATCAGCTTGCCCTCGTTTTGTCCAAAAAGGAGGCCCGTGCGGCCGCGCGTCAGCTGCGAGTCAAAGAGACGATCGTCGCGTACTGGTCCGCGGTCACCGGTTGGACGCTCAGCCGCGAACCTTTGCGCAGCAGCACCATGTCCTTCAGCCCCGCAACGGTCCGCAAGAATTGAAGCGTCAGCGGCTGAGCAAACTTTTCGACGAACTGGATGTCGACCATAAACCATCGCGGCGCATCGGGTGAACTCTTCGGATCGTAATACTCGTCTTTCGGATCGAAGGCGGTGAAATCGGGGTAGCCAGCTCGCACGACCCGCGCCGTGCCGACGATGGCGGTCGGATCGGCGTTGCTGTGATAAAAGAGAACGATGTCCCCGACGAGAATCTCGTCGCGGAGCATGTTGCGGGCTTGATAGTTGCGGACGCCAGCCCAATACGTCGTGCGGTTTTTGGCCTTTGCCAAATCATCGATGCTGAAGACATCGGGCTCGCTCTTGAACAGCCAATAACGCGTCTTGGATGAAGCGGGTTGTCGAGAAGGCATAGGCTCGGAACGCTCGTCGCACGAGAAATCGCTGGATGGACTGCTGGCCGCGTAAGCAGCTTATCGTAGCGCTGTCGGCATGCGAAGGCGGCCCGGCGTGCCACCGGCGAAGGCGGTTGCGAGAGTGGATAAACCACCCGAAGTTTGGCGTGGCGAGCGGTGTAAGTGGGAATTGTGAGATTTTTGGTTGTGCTGACAGCCGAGACGGCTGTCCTACGGCGTGGTTTTGAGATTTTTGGTTGTGCTGACAGCCGAGACGGCTGTCCTACTCTAGGGGTTCGACGAAGACGCTGTTGCCGCGGACTTCGACGACGCGGACCGCTACGCCTTCGTCGATCAGGTTCGTCCCGAGGACGTTGATGACCATCCTACCGAACTGAGCCTTGCCGGCCGGGTTCAGCCGCGTGGTCGTCAGGCCGTCCTGACCGAGCAGATGTTCCCAGTGGACGATCGCTTCGCGCTGCTCGAGTTCGGCCACGTCGTCGATGCCGGCCGGCTCGATCGTGACCCACCGCAGCACCGGCGTGTTCTCCAGCCGCTTGCCCATGGCCACCACGCCGATCATGACGACCAGCGCACAGATCGCCACCCAAAACAAATTGTTGGCGATGATCGATAACTGCTCGGAATTCGATGGAAAGACGAAGGTCTGGCTGGCGAGCACGATCGAGCCCAAAACCATCAAGATGCCGCCCACGCCAAAGAGTCCGAAACCGGGCATCACGAACAACTCGATCGCCAGCGAAACCAGGCCGCCGACGAACAGCAACACTTCGAGCCATTCCACGTTTCCATTGAGTCCTTCGATCCAAAAGAACGCCAGGAAGCATAGGGCCGCGACGAAACCGCCGACGCCCAGGCCGGGACTGCCCATTTCGATCATCAAGGCCATAAAGCCGATGACCACCAGCAAGCGTGGCAACCACTCGCGGGCCAGAATGCGTTGGATGACGTTCTCCAGCCAGGGTCCCTCGACCGCCGGCGGTTCCTCCGTCAGTCCGATCTGGCGCAGCGCGGCCGACCTGTCGTCGACTTGCGCATCGATCAGCCCATACTGCAGCGCCACGTCGATGTCGACCGGACCGCCGCCGGCGAGCTGTTCACCGGCCAACCATTTTTCTGGTTCGTCCATGAGCGCGGCTTGCCACTGGGCCAGCGGCAGCCGCTTGCCCGAATCTCGATGGGCGTAAATGCGGACGATGGCGTCGGGATCGAAGGTGGCGGTCATCAGACTGGCTGGCCGACCGGTCAGCTTCTCGAGCTCCAGCAGCGATGCCTGGCTACCGGCGCTGAGCGCCGCGGCGGCTCCCGGTTTGCGATCCTCCGAGCCGAGCGAGACGCCGCTGAGCGTCATGACTTGATCGCAGGCCAACGCGCTCAGCAGCGCCGGGCTCGCGCACGATTGCTCGATAATTGCCGCAGTCGAGACACCTTCTTCATCCAGGTTGGCCAGAAACAAAGCCAATCGCAGCGCTTCGTCGAAGGGTGCCTGAATATCGGCCAGTTCGACCACCAGCAGGTTGATGTGGTCTTTATCTTTGCGCTCGCCGATCGAGCGAATGATTTGATTGACGCGATTGGCATCGAGGTTTTGAGTCAATTCGACGCGCGCGGCTACCCACTGCTCGGGTTGCATTCGAAGAGATTGCAGCCGTCCACTGACGTTGAGGGCGGTGGTCAGCGCGTCTTCGCTATCGACGATGTGCGAGATCCACCGCAGTTCGCGCATCCGCAGGCTACTGAAACTAGCCAAGCCGCCGCCGCTCCACAGCGATTTGTCGCGAATGACTTTGCCTTCGCTGCGCAGCTGCTTGGCCTCCGCGCCGGTCACGACGCGCGACTGGCCATCGTCCAGTTCCACTTGGACGACTTCGATATTCGGATCGAGCATCGCAGCGACCGCCGCTTCGCTGAGCGTGCCGCGCCGCCGGACGATATCGCGGTAGGCGCTCCGCACTGTATCGTCGACGTTCTCTTCATCGACCGCAGCCCGCCCCAACTCCGCCGATGTCGAGGCCACAATCTCCTCGCATGCCAGGACCGGCAGGACAGCATGCCCTTCGACCGGTGCCGGCAGGTAGGCGACCAAACGCACTCTGGCGACCGACGGACTGGTCAGAAAGCGAGCCAATGAAAGACCGCGTTCGAACTGGCTGCCTCGCGAATCGTTGCCCGGCTCTTGTCCGCCAGCCGCGGCATTGTCGCCGCCGCCAGCACCTTCGGCCGCGAAGCGCAAGATAACGACCGGGCGCTGCTCCTGGCCGCGGGTCTTGTTGGCGATTTGATTGATCTGCCGTTGGATCAGTTCATCGCGCGTGCCCATCAGCGGCAAGGGCACGTCGATGAGATACGCCGCCCGCCGCGACTTTTCCGCTGGCGGCGCCGGCTGACCGCCGGCCGCCTCTTGTGGCGCGATCTTGGCCGCTGCGTTGTTGTTGGTCGCGTTTTTGGTTGTCGCGTTCTGCGCGATTGCTTCGCTGATCAGGCCGCCGGGCATCCAGCAGGCCGCGGTCCAACAAACCAAGAGGGCAAAACTCGCTCGCCACCACGGTCGCCTCGAAGCGCTTGCAGTTGACAGGCTGATCACAGTGATTCCTTTACCGGCTGTGGTGGCACTCCCCGTCCCCGGTGGCCGAGTGGCACGGGCGCATGGGTTCGGTTAACTTGATGTCTGTTGCGTCAGACCCGCCTACCGACCTCTTGCCGCCTCGCCTTGAATTATACGCGACCGGCTAGTTCGCGGGCGGACTCGGGCGCGCCGTGGCGGCGCGCCACAATTGCGCGGTGCAGTCGGCTGGCTGGTTGGGTACTGATACGGAGTACGCGAATGGTCATGGTCCTATCTCTTGTGGCTGCAATTGCGGTGATGCTAGGCGCTCCTTGGCCCGCCGTTCAGGCTGAAGAACCGACACGGGACGAGGCAACCTACGTCGTTCCGCTGCGCTATCAGGCGGAAATCGCGGCCGGCAGCGGTCAGTTCCACCGACGGCTGCGCGAGGAAACGTGGCGCGCGGCCGACATGGCGGTGATCGTCTGCGACATGTGGGATTCGCATCATTGCCTCAATGCTGTGCGCCGCGAAGGCGAGGTCGCGCCGCGGGTCGACGCCTTGCTGAGGCGACTGCGAAGCCAGGGGGCGACCATCATTCATGCGCCCAGCGGTTGCATGGACGCTTACCAAGACCATCCCGCCCGCGCTCGCGCGCAGAGCGTCAAGCCGGCAAGTAGCGTGCCAGCGGATATCGGCAAGTGGTGCGACCAAATTGACTCGGAAGCCGCGGCTCCCTACCCGCTCGACCAATCGGCCGGTGGCGAAGACGACGACCTGGCCGAGCACGCACAATGGGCAGCTTCGCTCCAAGCCGCTGGCCGCAACCCCCGCGCGCCGTGGCGGAAGCAGACCGACGCGATCAAGATCGACCGGCAGCGCGATTACATCAGCGACTCAGGCCCCGAGATCTGGTCGATCCTCCAGCAGCAGCGCGTCAAGCACGTCGCGTTGGTCGGAGTGCATACCAACATGTGCGTCCTCGGTCGTCCCTTCGGCCTGCGACAACTGGCCAGTCACGGCAAGCAAGTGGCCTTGATCCGCGACTTGACCGATACAATGTACGATCCGCGACAGTGGCCCTACGTCAGCCACTTCACGGGCACCGATTTGATCGTCGATCACATCGAACGCTACGTGTGCCCGACGTTGACCAGTGCGGCCATCCTCGGCGGCCATGCGTTTCGCTTTGCCGGCGATCGCCGACCCGTGTTGGCGATCATCATGGCCGAGGACGAATACGAGACCGCGCGCACGCTACCGGAGTTTGCTGCGACACATCTCGGACAGTACCGCGTTGTGCCAATTTTCGGCGCCGAGCAAGATCGCACGTCGATTCCGGGTCTGGAACAGATTGATCAGGCCGATGCGCTGCTGGTCAGCGTGCGCCGGCGACCGCTGGTCGAAGATCAACTGAAATTGGTTCGCAAGTTCGTCGCGTCGGGCAAACCCGTCATCGGCATTCGCACAGCGAGCCACGCCTTCGCTCCGGTCCGCAACCAAAAACTGGCCGAGGGAGTAGCCCAGTGGCCCGAGTTCGATCCGCAAGTGCTCGGCGGAAATTACACGAACCATTACGCCAACACCGAGCATCCGACGATCACGCTGGTCGAAGCCTCTACCAGCAGCCCGCTGCAACAAAGCCTTGCCAAGAGTTCGTTCGTCTCCAGCGGATCGCTTTACAAAGTCTCGCCGCTGGAGGCCGGCACCCGCGTGCTGCTGCAAGGCGCCATCGATGGCCAGGCGCCCGAGCCGGTTGCCTGGACCAACGTGCGTGGCGACGGAGGTCGCACTTTCTACACGTCGCTCGGCCATAAAGATGATTTTCAAAGGAATGAATTTCGCCTGCTCTTGGCCAATGGGATTGACTGGGCCTGCCAGCAGCCGCTGGTAACGCTCGAGGAAATCGACCAGCAGCGCACGCGCTATGCGGCTGGCCACGGCAAGCAGCGTCCTTGAGCGCGTCCAAGGCACCTCTAGAAAAGCCATAACGTCGCGCACCGTTCTGGGCTGGCCGTGGAGCGTCGGCTAAGATGAACGCAGCGAGGTTGCCGCGTGTTTGAGCAACTCGAGTGCGAACAAACGCAAGGGCGCGAACGAAAACGAAAAGGGGTTGGCCAGTGGGCAGAATCGTGGTGAATGTCTTGTGGCTAACAGCATGCCTGGCATCGCCGCTGGTCGCTCGCGCCCAGGATACGGAGAGCGGTCCCGCGGCCAGCTCGGCCGACCAGGCGGGCCAACTGCTCGCCCAGGAGCAAGCAGCCTTTGCGTCCGCGGCGGCAGCCGTGTCACCCTCAGTCGTCCAGATCGAAACCTTCGGCGGCTTGGAACGCGTCGGCAAGGAATTGATCTCCGACGGCCCGACGACGGGAACGATCGTCGGCAAGGAGGGCTGGATCATTTCGAGCATGTACAGTTTCCGCCAACAACCGGCGTCGATCCTCGTGTCGCTCTCCGACGGCTCGCGCTTGCCCGCCAAAATCGTCGCTCGCGACACCAGCCGCGAACTGGTGCTGCTGAAGATCGACGCCAAGACGGAATTGCCGGAGCCGACGGCTTGTCCGATCGACCAGCTGAGTGTCGGACAATGGGCGATCGGACTTGGACGGACTTTTGACCGAGAGGCGGTCTCGCAGTCGGTCGGCATCCTCAGCGCACTAGGCCGGGCCTACGGCAAAGCTGTACAGACTGACGCCAAGGTTTCGCCAGTCAATTACGGTGGCCCGCTGGTCGACCTACAGGGCCGCGTGATCGGCATC
>JBQCJB010000400.1:0-3270 GCA_051953155.1 Aureliella sp.
AGATCGAAGAGGGAACCAAAAAGCACTTCGATCTGAACCGCTTGGCGATGCAGCTGGTCCGTCCGGGCGGCGTCATGCTCAGCTGCTCCTGCGCGGGTCTGCTTCCCGAAGAGGAATTCATTCGCCTGGTGCGGAGCGCTGCCCGCAGCAGCACGCGGTCGGCTGAGAATCCTCACGCCCTGCCCCGCCCGATGCAGATTCTGGCGCGGACCGGCGCGGCGGCGTGCCATCCGGTGTCGGGCAATTTTCCCGAGGCCGAATACCTCAAGGCCGTATGGCTGCGGCTGGGCTAACGCTGGCTGCGCCGCGAACTTGGCACGAGAATTGGTGAACGCCGCTAAGATGAGACGTGTCTAGACGGGGAACCGTTTGACGCTGAGCACATTCTTCGAGGAAGGCATTTCCATGGAAGCCATGATTCCTACCGGCGAGGCGACCGCAATCCTGCCCACTGGCGGAGCCACCAAACCGATCACAGTCATCGGCACCGAACCGATCCGCAACACGTTTGATGATTTGTGTCTGCAACAAGCGATCAACTCGCGCTTGGCTCCCGGCGTGTCGAACCTCATTCTGAATCCGGACGGACACTGCGGCTACGGGGCGCCGGTCGGCTGCGTGCTCGTCTCGCCCACGCACATTTATCCGGGGCCGGTGGGCGTCGACATCAAGTGCTCGATGAGCCTTCTGCAACTGGATCTGCCGGCCGAGCAGATCGAAGACCGCCCCGTCCGCCGGCGATTGATCGAAGCGGTCTGCAGCCGGATTCCAACCGGGCCCGGCCGCGGACAGCGGCATGTCAAGAATTCTCGCCGCGTCGGAGGTGCCACCGGTCGCAAGTTGCTGGTCGAAGGCGCCACGCCAGAAGTCTGTCAAGCGCTAGGCGTGCCGCCTGGGTGGGCTGCGCGGTGCGAGGACGCTGTCCATCGCGGCCACGACGATTCGGCCGAGTCGCTCGATGCGCGTCTGCAATCGTTGCTGGCTGCCGATGCGCTCCGCAACTTTCCCGACAAGATCGCTCAGCTCGGTTCCTACGGCGGAGGCAACCACTTTGGCGAATGCGAAGTCGTGCATGTATGCGACGACGCCCGCGCGCAACGCGTGGCCGACTCGTTCGGTCTGAAGGACGGGCGGGTCGCCTTTCTGTCCCACTGCGGATCTCGGGGCATCGGCCACGCGCTGGCCAGTGGTCAGTTCCGTTCGATGCAAGCGAAATTCGATCGCTGGGGCATACCGCTGCCGGGTAACGACCGCGAACTGGTCTACGCACCCTTGGGTACGGAGGAAGCCGATGCGTATCTGGATGACATGGCGCTGGGCGCGAATTTCGCCACGCTCAATCATTTGCTGATCAACGCTTTGGTGCTGGAAGCCTTTCAAGAAGTGTTCCCCGGCGTGCAGGGCGAACTGGTGTACTTCATCAGCCATAACATCGCTCGCAAGGAGATCGTCGACAACGGCTTGGCCTGGGTGCACCGCAAAGGCGCGACCCGCGCGTTCCCGGCCGGCCATCCGGCTTTGAAGGGTTCGGTCTATGCCGACACCGGACATCCGATCCTCTTGCCTGGCAATCCGCAAGCGGGCTCGAGCGTCATGGTCGCCGACGCGGGCGCTGCGCTCAGCTGCTACAGCGTCAATCATGGTGCCGGTCGAGTGCTCGGGCGACGTCGCGCGATTCGTGAGCTGGATCAACGCAGCATCGACAAGTCTTTCCACGAACACGACATCTTGACCAACTGCCGCCAGTATCCCAAAGACGAAGCTCCGGCAGCCTACAAAGATTTCGAAGAGGTGCTCAAGAGCGTCAAGTCCGCGGGCCTGGCCAGCGAAGTCGCTCGGCTCAAGGCACGCTTCGTCATCAAAGATGGCGACGCCGCCGACGACTGAGCCGCGCGAGCGCAAGCCGGCATGCTTTGGCTTCGCGTTGCCCAGTCGCTCTGACCAGTTAGGCTGGAGCAGTGGCTTGGGGCGTGGCCTCTGGTGACACGGCGGGCAGGCGCACGATAAAGGTGCTGCCGCGGCCTACGTCGGATTTGACTTGGATCGTGCCCCCATGCGCCGTGACGATGCGGTGGCAGATCGCCAGCCCGAGGCCGCTACCGCCACGGCTGCGTGAGCGCGCCGCGTCAACGCGATAGAAGCGCTCGAACAAATGCGGCAGCGCCGGTTCGGGAATGCCGATTCCGGTATCCGTGACGGCCAACTCCGCAGAGCCGGCGACGGCGCGAAGCTCGATGGTCACCTCGCCTTGCGGGTGGCTGTACTCGATCGCGTTGGCGACCAGGTTCGTAACTACCTGGCCGAGCTGCCCCGCATCACCGGCCACGGCGACCGCATCGAGTCGCGTAGTCAGCCGAACTTGCCGCTCTTGGGCGAGCGGTTCGAGCGCGTCGATGCATTCTTCTGCGACGGCGTCCAAGCGCACAACTTCGCGCAGCAACTCTTCGGACGCCTGATCAACTCGAGCAAGCGTCAGCAGCGAATCGATCAAGCCGCGCATGCGGACCGCTGCCCGTTGGCATTTGAGTAGTTGATCTCGGTACTCTTCCGGGGTCCGCGGCTTGGCCAGCCCCAGTTCGATCGTCGAGAGCATGACAGCCAGCGGCGTGCGCAGTTCGTGCGAGGCATCCGCAGTGAAGCGTTGCTGCGCTGCGAAGGCGCTGTCGAGCCGCTCGAGCATCGTGTTCAGGACCACGCCGAGTTGTTCGAGTTCGAGGTCGACGCCGCTGAGGTCCATGCGCTGCGACAGGTTCGTGGCGTTGATCTTGGCCGCCGTCTCGCTCATCCGCTTGATTGGCGCAATGGCTCGAACGCTCAGCCACCAGCCGCCCAACAGTCCGCCGGCGAAGATGACTGCGCCGGCGAGAGTGAGCTGCAACGCCAAGTGCATGAAGCGAGCCTGCTCTCGGCGCACGCTCCGGCCGACGCAGATCAGCGAATCCTCGGGCCCGCGCAGGAACACTTCGTGATAAGGGCCTTCTTGGCGGCTGCTGAGCGGTGGTCGCCCGGGCGGCAAGTCGGACGGTGCAGGCCGCTCGCGATTCTTGAGGGGCGAATTGACCTGCCGCAAAATCGAACCGTCGCGGCGCCAGATGATGAAGTAAGCCGGCTCGTCCTCGCCGCGGGCCAATGTCTCTGGCAGCGAGCGCGGGAGGGCGAGTAACCGTTCCCAATCCCCGCGTTGGGACGCGTCTTCCGGAACTCGCTCCCATTCGAGCGGACGCGGTCCTGGGGGGAAGAAGCCGCCGCCGGGACGTCCGCGATCGGCCG
>JBQCJB010000401.1:0-2650 GCA_051953155.1 Aureliella sp.
AATTTGCTCGAGATGGAGGCCGACGAGCGGGCTCGGGCCGGTATCTTCATCGCGTTCCAGCGGCCGGTCAGCATACCGGGTGTGAAGATGGCTGACTTTTTGCGGCATGCGACGACCAACGTTCGTCGTCCCGATCGCAAAGAGGGTGAGGAACTGATTCCCATGCGCGAGTTTCGCAAGGAACTCAAGGCGCGGATGGAGCAGCTGAAGATCGATCCGGAGTTTGCGCGGCGCTACGTCAATGAAGGCTTCTCCGGCGGCGAGATGAAGCGGGCTGAGATTCTGCAACTGGCCATGCTGCAGCCGAAGTTCGCCATCCTCGACGAGACCGACAGCGGTCTGGACGCCGACGCAGTGCGCTTGGCCAGCGCGAGCATCGCCGAAATCGGTCGCGAGAAGATGGGCTTGCTGATCATCACCCACCACGACAAGCTGCTCGAGCACAATCCGCCGCAATTCACGCACGTCATGCTGGGCGGACGGATCGTCGAGACCGGCGGCCCTGAACTGGCTCGCGAACTGCACGCCAAAGGCTATGACCGCATTCGCCGCGATCACCCGGACGCGGATGCTGCCAACGAACGCATGGCGCGCGACGAGAAGGCCGAAAAGGCCGAGGTCGCCGCAACTTAATAGTCGGACAACTTGCCATGGGCTAGCCCAGTTGCGAGCGATGTAAAGCCGCAGCCGGCTGCATCCATTAACGATACAATCCGCATACAGGAACGACTGCAATGTCTTTAGACGTAGGTTTGGAAGCACCGGACGCGATCGGCGAGATCAACAAGTACGATTTTCGCACGGAGAGCAAGGCGGTCTTCAAAGCCCGCAAGGGGCTCGACCGCCAGATCGTCGCGCAGATCTCCGAGATGAAGAACGAGCCCGGCTGGATGCGCGATTTCCGGCTCATGTCGCTCGACATTTTCAATGCCAAGAAGATGCCGACTTGGGGCGGCAATATCGCTGTCGATTTCCAAGACATCTTCTACTATCTCAAGCCGACCGAGGGGCAAGGGCGGAGCTGGGATGACGTTCCGCAGGAGATCAAGGACACCTTCGACAAACTGGGTATCCCGCAGGCCGAGCGGCAGTTCCTGGCCGGCGTCAAGGCGCAGTTCGAAAGCGAAGTGGTTTACGGTTCGCTGAAGGAAGACCTGGCCAACCAGGGCGTGATCTTCCTGGATACCGATTCGGCCCTGCGCGAGCACCCGGACCTGTTCCGCGAATACTTCGGAACGATTATTCCCCCGGGCGACAACAAATTCGCGGCCCTGAATTCGGCCGTCTGGTCCGGCGGTTCGTTCATCTACGTTCCCAAGGGCGTGAAGATCGAGTTCCCGCTGCAAGCCTACTTCCGCATCAATGCCGAAAACATGGGGCAGTTCGAGCGTACGCTGATCATCGTCGACGAAGGCGCCGAAGTGCACTACGTCGAAGGTTGCACGGCCCCGATGTACAGCAGCGAAAGCCTGCACTCCGCGGTCGTCGAAATCGTCTGCAAGCGCGGCAGCCGCTGCCGTTACACGACGATCCAGAACTGGGCCAACAACATCTACAATCTGGTCACCAAGCGGGCTATGGCCTATGCCGATGCGACGATGGAATGGGTGGACGGAAACCTCGGCAGTCGGCTGACGATGAAGTACCCGGCCGTCTATATGATGGAGCCGGGCGCGCGAGGCGAGATTCTGTCGATCGCCTTCGCCAGCGCCGGCCAACATCAAGATGCCGGTGGCAAACTGGTGCACGCGGCTCCGCACACGACCGGCCAGATCATTAGCAAGTCGATCAGCAAGAACGGCGGCCGCAGCAGCTACCGCGGACTGGTAAAAGTCGAGAAGGACGCCGCGCACAGCCGCTGCAACGTCGTCTGCGACGCTCTGATCCTCGATCCACACAGCCGCAGCGACACTTATCCCTATATCGAGATTCTCGAACAGGACGTGTCGGTCGGTCACGAAGCCAGCGTCTCGCGCATCGGTGAAGAGCAACTGTTCTACCTGATGAGCCGCGGACTGAGCGAAGCCGAGGCCAGCACGATGATCGTCAACGGCTTCATCGAGCCCTTGGTCAAAGAACTGCCGATGGAATACGCCGTCGAAATGAACCGGTTGATCCAGCTGCAAATGGAAGGCTCGGTCGGCTAGCCGCGCGGACGACCGCGCGCGTTAAGTGTGTGTTTCATTTACCCAAAAAACTTCAGACAAACCTGTCCGCTATGAGCTCTGCTACGTTGCCTTCGGCTTTCTCGCGCGAAGGGTTCGAATCCTGGCTTTCCCAACTGTCCGAGCCCGCTTGGCTGATCGAAAGCCGTCGCCGCGCCTGGGCCGACTTCGAGGAAATGAAGTGGCCCGATCGCAGCCTCGAAGAGTGGATGCGCAGCGACCTGCGTCCGTTCAAACTCGATCGCTACTCGATGCCCGGCGCGGGCGGACCGGCAGCCGAGTCCACCAGCAGGGGCGCGGCCGATGCCTCGGTACCGCAGTGGTTGAGCGAAGGCGTGGAACTGGCCGGCCGCATCGAAACGCTCGACAGCCTGCCGGTGAAGTCCCAACTGAGCCAACAGTGGGCATCCAAGGGTGTGCTGTTCGGTGACCTGAGCCAGTTGGCCGGCCAGCACGAAGACCTCGTGCGGTCGAGCCTCTTCTCC
>JBQCJB010000402.1:0-7476 GCA_051953155.1 Aureliella sp.
CCAGCGCATCTCTGCCAAGCTCAAAGCGATCCAGCCCGACGAAAGTTTCTGGTACTTCAGCGGACGCAGCAGCAACGAAGCCGGCTTTCTGCTGCAGCTGCTGGCGCGGCTGTACGGTACGAACAACGTCAACAACTGCAGTTACTATTGCCACCAGGCCAGCGGCGTCGGCCTGAATTCGTCGCTGGGCACGGGAACGGCGACCGTGACCCTGGACGACCTGGAGTCGGCCGACCTGGCGATGATCATCGGCGGCAACCCGGCCAGCAATCATCCGCGCCTGCTCACCTCGCTGATGCATCTCCGCAAACGTGGCGGCAAAGTAGTCGTCATCAATCCTGTCCGCGAACTCGGGCTGAAAAAATTCCGCATCCCCAGTTCGATCAAGAGTCTGTTCCTGGGTTCGAAAATTGCCACGCATATCGTCCAGCCGCATATCGGAGGCGACCTGGCTCTGTTGAGCGGACTGGCCAAGGCTATCGTCGAACTCGGCGCGGCCGACCGCTCGTTCCTCGATCAATATTGCCGCAACGTCGAGCCGTACCTGCAGTGGCTGTCGGAACTGGACTGGCAGGAGGTCGAGCAAAAGAGTGGTGTCCCCGAACGCGAGATCCGCGAGCTGGCCGAAGTCGTGGCCGCGTCCAAGGCGACGATCATCGGCTGGACGATGGGCATCACGCACCATCTTCACGGCGTTGAAAATGTCGAAGCCATCGTCAATCTGGCTCTGCTCCGCGGCATGGTGGGGCGTCCCGGTGCCGGCCTGATGCCGATCCGCGGGCATTCGAACGTGCAAGGCATCGGTTCGGTCGGCGTCACGCCGAAACTGCGCGACGCAATCTTTGTCGGACTGGAACGCGACTTCGGCGTCAAACTGCCGACCACGCCGGGCATGGACACGATGGCCTGCATGGAAGCTGCCATGCATGGTCGCGTGAAGTTCGGCTTGTGCCTCGGCGGCAATTTGTATGGCTCCAATCCCGATGCCCAGTACGCGCGGCAGTCGCTCGGTCGGCTGGAGATGCTGGTCACGCTCAGCACGACGATGAACACCGGACACGTGCACGCTCTGGCGGACGAGACGATCATCCTGCCGGTCCTGGCCCGGGACGAGGAACCGCAACCGACGACGCAAGAGTCGATGTTCAACTACGTGCGACTGAGCGACGGCGGACCGATCCGTCTACCCGGTCCGCGCAGTGAGATTCACGTCATTGCCGAACTGGGCCAACAAGTGCTCGGCGAGTCGACGCCGGTGTCTTGGCCAGCGATGAAACAGACCAACACGATTCGCCAGTGGATCAGCCGCGTCGTGCCGGGTTACGCCGCGGTCAGCGACATCGACCAGACGAAGAAGGAGTTTGCCGTCGAGGGACGCATCTTCCATCAACCGAAATTCAATACGCCGGACGGCAAGGCCGTCTTGCATACGCACAGTTTGCCCGACCTGGTCGGACGCGGCGAACAGGAACTGCGGATGATGACCGTTCGCAGCGAAGGTCAGTTCAACACGGTCGTCTACGAAGAAGAGGACCTTTACCGCGGCCAGGAGCGACGCGATCTGGTGCTGATGCATCCCGACGACATCGCTCGCTTGGGACTCACGAATGACCAACCGATCATCGTCCGCAGTTCGGTCGGCGAGCTTCGCGGATACCTCGCGCGGGCCTATCCCTGGATTCGTTCCGGCAACGTGCTGATGTACTACCCGGAAGCCAATGAGCTGGTGCCCCGAGCGCTTGATCCGCGGTCGAAGACGCCCGCTTTCAAAGCGGTCGTCGTCACCATCTCGCCGATGCCCGCGGCAGAGGAACTGGTCCAGATCGCGGTCGACGAGGAGACTGCTGCGATGCCCCTTCCCAAAGCTGCGACGGTTTAAGGTTTTTCATGCAGCTCTACAAGGTGCATCAGCAACTGGTCTCGCGACCGATCGGCGACGTGGCTGCCGAAGTAGCCCGCCAACTCGATTTGCTACCTGTGCCGGTGCCGCAGGGTGACATCGCGATCACCGTCGGCAGTCGCGGCATCAGCAATCTGCCGACGATCGTTCGCGCATGCGGCGATTGGCTCCGCAGTCGCGGCGCGCGGCCGTTCATCGTTCCCGCGATGGGCTCGCACAACGGCGCGACCGCTGAAGGTCAGCAGAACATGATCGAGTCGCTCGGCATCACCGAGTCGAGCATGAACATGCCGATCCGCTCGAGCATGGAAGTGGTCGAACTGGGCAGCGTGTCGACCGGTCCCGTCTTCATGGATCGCACCTGCTACGAAGCGGCGGGCGTCTTGGTCGTCAACCGAGTCAAACTGCACACCTGTTTCTCAGGTCCCGTGCAAAGCGGATTGACGAAAATGATGGTCGTGGGCATGGGCAAGATTCGCTCGGCCCAGACCTTCCACTCCGCACCGACGGCTCAAATGAAGGACATGTTGCTCGAGATGGGGCAGCGCGTGCTCGAGACGGGCAAGATCTTTGCCGGCCTGGCGATCCTCGAAGACGGCTTTGACGAAACTGCGGAATTGCATGCGGTGGTGCCGGAAGCGATCCTGGAGCGCGAACGCGAACTATTGGTGCGGCATCGCAGCTATTTTCCCGAATTGCCTGTGGATGAACTGAACGTCCTGGTCGTCGATGCGATCGGCAAGATCTTTAGCGGCACGGGCATGGACACCAACGTCATCGGACGCCGCGGGATTCGGACCTACGAAGATCTGTCGCGACCGCGGATCAACGCGATTGCGGCCCTCTCACTCGCGCCCCAGTCGCAGGGCAACGCGATCGGAGTCGGCCTGGCCGATTTCATCACGCGCTCCCTCCGGGACCGGATCGATGAATCGAAAACGCTGGTCAACGTGCTGACGACCGCAGACATGGACCGCGCCAAGATACCGGCCACGCTGCCTGACGACGAGACGCTGATACGTCTGGTCGCGCAGCGCTACGGAGATCGTCGCTGGATGTTTATCCCCAACACGCTGCATTTGGAGACGCTGTTCGTCTCGCCCGACCTGGTCGACGAACTGTCGGCGCATCCAGCTTGCCGGATCGATCCTCATCCGATCAAGCTCGCATTTCAAAACGGGCGGCACCAGTTAGCGTTTGCCTGACCATGCCTGCTACTGCTTAACGCTGCCTGGCACTGTCGGCTGCGGCGCATCGAGGCGAGCTGTCACGGCGCTACTGGTCGTGCTTGGGCGTATAAGGATCGGCGAACGCCCCGAAAGCCCCGAGGCCGCCGTCGACCTGGAGGTCGGTGCCGGTAATAAACGATGCGTCGGGACTGCTGAGCCAGAGGACTGCGTTGGCAACCTCTTCCGGCTGGCCGATGCGACCGAGCGGATGCCGGTTGGCCAGAGCCGCGCCCCCTCCTTGCTCAGCCAGACTCGCCCGCACCAGCGGCGTATCAATGGCGCCGGGCGAAACGGAAACGACGCGAATGCCGTCGCGTGCATATTCGACTGCCCACTGCATGGCTTGCAAGATATTGGCCGCTTTGACGGGGCCATAAATCGGAACGCCGCGCGTGGTGCGGTGCCCTTGGCCGCTGGCGATGTTGACGACAACGCCACTTTGCTGCAGCTTCATTTGGCGGAGCGCGTACTTCGCCATGTACGTGTAACCCATGAAGTTGATGCCGAGCATCCGCTGGGCCATTTGGCTGTCGAGTTGGTCGACCGGGGCATACGAGGCCGGAGGTTGGATCGATGCGTTGTTGACCAGTACGTCCAACCCGCCGAAGTCGGCCACGGCCGCGTCGACAGCTGCCGCGCACGCCTGTTCGTCGGCCGTGTCGACCAGCTGCAGCCTGACGTTTGGCCCAAGATCGTGTGCTTTATCAAGCGCGACGTCGGCGCAGAGGACCTGTGCGCCGCTCTGGGCAAATGCCTGGCAGATCGCTCGTCCAATCCCCATCGCCCCACCCGTGACCAGCACCACTCGGCCTGCGTTGGAATACTGCACCTGTCCCTGGGGGCGCTCTTTGGTTGCCATCGAGTCTGCTTTCGCGTTGAAGTAAACAGTTCTATTGGATCGTTAAGCTGGTTGGCAGAAGTAATTCGCGTTTAAGGCGCTCACTGCATCACTGAAGATTCGCAAATCCTCAGGGCACATTATTCGTTCGTTCAGCGTCTTCCGGGCGACCGATCTCGCATGAATTCCAGTTCGCTGACCAGGCTGCGCCACTGGTCGACGATGCGGACCTGCGGCGCGAGCTGGGCGGCCGCCTCGATAGTTGCCTGTTGCCAGGGCTCGGGCCGCTGGAGCCAAGCCTCGACGTTATTTCTCAACTGCAGCGGGCGGTCCGGTTCGACCAGCAGCGGACTGCCGTCGACCGCGCCGAGACGAGAGCGAGCCGCCGGACAATCGCATGCAAACGTTGTCAGGCCGTTGACTAGAGCGGTCGGCAACAGCCAGGACAGACCCTGCGCCGCTCCGGGCAGAAGGCACAGATCGGCCGCCAAGAAAACGACTTCCATATCTTCAAAAGTTCCGGGCAGCAGGAACTCCGTTTTCCAGCCCTCGCGGCGGAGCAAGTCAACCAGCCGGCTTCGCTCCGGCCCATCGCCAAGAATCCAGCAGCGGACATTGCGTTTGGTTTCCAGCAGCGGCCCGAGGGCGCGAACCATGGTCTCAACGCCCGCGTGCCGCGTCAGTTCGCTGGGGCAAATCAGCAGGCGATCGTCGGCCCTTAAAAAGAGTTCGTAGTTAATGTCGGCAAGTGCGCGGCGAGCCTGCCCGCGCGACATCGCCCCGCGATCGTAATGGGGGACCGGGCCGTCGGGTATCAGGCGAATTTTTTTCAGCGGCACGTCAGCCGCCACGAGTTCGCGACGCGCGTGCTCGTGGGGGACGACGACCAGCGCGGCCTGGCGACAGGCGGTGATCACTCGCTCGCGGAGCCGTTCCAGGAGGGGGCCGCTGCCGGGCACGCTATCGTAGCGGACGATTACTGGCGGTCCGTCGCTCGAACTGCGGGCGGTGAGCGGCAGCGCATCCTCTTCGGTCGCGTCGACAATCAGGCAATCCAATTGGCTGCCGTGCCGAGCGACCCAGTCGCAGGTGGCGCGCGTGAACCGCCGCGAGCGAAACGGCGTGGTCGGACTGGGCGCGAGCCGATGGACGCTGAATTCCCGCAACGAGACTTCGGCAGGCCACGCCGAGTGCCACTGCGCGGTCAGAACCTGCACATTCCAGGCGGCCGCTTGCAGCGCGCTTCCCAGGCTCGATATGCGCCACATATTGTCGTTGGCCATCGGCCAAAAGCGGCGCGTCACTAGTAGGACGCGCGGCGCGGCGATCATGATCTAAGCCTCGAAATGGTCTGCTAAGCCTCGATGTCGTGCGGTTCCAACACCGCAAGGTAGGGCAAGTTGCGGTAAAGGTCTTGATAGTCCAGGCCGTATCCCACCACGAATTCGTCGGGGATGTGAAAGGCCACAAAATCGGGTTGCATGTCGACGACCTGCCGGCCGCGCTTGTGCAGCAGGACCGCACTGGCCAGGGAGTTCGGTCCCATCTGGGCGACGCACTGCACGACGGCGTGCAAAGTTTTGCCCGTGTCGAAAATGTCGTCCAGCACCAGCACGTCCCGACCGCGGACGTCCAGCATCATGTCATCGCGAATCCACAACTGGCCCGATTCCATCCCGCCGCGGTAGCTGCTGGCCTGAATCAGGCTGATCCGAACCGGCATGCTCAGCTGGCGACTCAAATCGGCCAACAGAACCAGGCTGCCGGTCATCACGGCCACGATCGTCAACGGTCGATCGCCGAAATGGGCCGCGATATTGCGCGCCATGGTGGTCACACCGGCACGCAGATTAGCCTCGTCGAGTAGTACCTTCAAGTCGGACGGCCCTTCAATCCCTTCGGCGACCTCTTCTTGCGGTGCCAGTTGATTCGCGATCGTGGAAACCCAGGGGAGCTAGACTTCCAAGCATGCACCGTCGGCGGGAATGTGCATGCCCAGAGCGAGCTGCTCGGCGGAGAGCTGCATATTCATTTGCAGCGTCTCGGCCAGCGGGTTGAGATGTATCAGTGCAGTTTGACGCGCACCGACCCGCCGCACAATATCGGTGACCGCAGACAGCCAACTGTGGCCGGTCTTTTCCGCCAGCTCCCGGTGCTCGTCGGTAAAATAGCATTCATGCAGCAGCAGATCTACTCCCTGCACCTGCTGAACGTACGCAGCCTGTGGGCGAGCGACCGTATCGGTGACATACGCCAGCGAGCGACCTGCGAACTCCAAACGGAATCCATGCGATCCGCCCGGGTGTTCCATCGGAAACCACTCGATCGTCGCGCCGCTGGGCAACCGGTAGGGACAGTCCAGTTCCTCCAGCGGCTGGAACTCGAGCTGCTCGGGCAGCAGCGGAAACAGGAGCTCGGCAAACAGATGCTGCTGGACCGCCTCCAGCTTTGGCCTGCTGCCAAGTACGCGGACACGCTTCAACGAGGTGACGGCGAAGGTGTCGAGCAGGAAGGTCAGCCCGACGATGTGATCCAGGTGCGCGTGCGAAAGGAAAATGTCCAGCGACTCGCGCGGCGCGCTGCGGAGCATGTCCGTCAGCCCAAAGATGCCAGTGCCGGCATCGAGGACCAATGAAAGTTCAGGCAGATAGTAGCAAGCAGTGTGTCGAGTCGGACTGGGATGATAGCCGGTCGTTCCCAGGCAGTAAACTTTCATGGACTGATGCCAGGTGGAGTCGCAGGTAACGGAGGCGTCCCAGCCGCTGGGGGTGCAGTCGGTGCCGCCCCTGCTGGCGCGGCGCCGCCAAGCGGTAGCAAACCGGGCGTCATTCCCGGACCGAAGAGTTTGCCGAGCCCGCGTTGCAACTGCTGTTGTAGCAAACCCTCCGCAGCTTGCGTCACTGCCTGGCGTCCAAAGTCTTTCAAAAATTGTGCGTCGACTTGCGGCGAAGTCAACGTGCCCCGAATCGGGAATTGCAAACTCTGACCGCGCAGGCCTGCCAACAACGGCGATTTCTCGACCCAGTCGTCCGGTATCGGCATCTGCGTGTTCAATTCCATGCGGCCTTCGATGTCGACCGCGCCGGAACTGAGCAAATTGACGTCGCCGACATGAAATTTCAGATCGCGGTGCATCACGCGACCGTTCTCCATCCGAAACGGAATCGTTTGCACCGGCATCTGCAGCCAAACGTGCTGTGAACTGACCGCTGTGGCCAATTCCTTTTTGCGGATCGCATTGATCTGCTGCACCAGCGTGATGACCTGATTGGACAGCGGGCCCGGACCGACGGTCGCGCTATGGATGACCAGATTGCCGTCGATGATCTGATCGCGGGGATTGGCGATGTTGAAGCGAGCTTCGTTCAACTGCAAACTCAGCCGGCCGTCGACGCTGGTCGCTTCGGCCAACAGCGGCGTCACGAACTTCAGCCAGCTCTGGCACATCTGCGGCGTGATCGCGACGTTCTCGAGCACGGTCATCGGCTTTTGAATCAGCACCGTTTGCG
>JBQCJB010000403.1:0-3305 GCA_051953155.1 Aureliella sp.
ACTTCGTCTGTTTGCTCGGCTTGCAAGTGTATTTCATACGGGCGGCCCGCGATCGGCATGCGTACCTGTGGCTGGGCATCGTGTGTGGCACCGTCGCCGCGGCCGGTGGTTTGATTTACTTTCTCCAGCGCGAGAGCCTGGAACGCATCGATCACAACGCATTCTCCTACTTTCCGCTGACCGGCATCTTCGCCATTTGCATGGCGTTCCCAAGCGCGATCGCGCTCGGGAAGGGAGTAAAAGTCCTGGGGACGCTGGCAGCGATCTGCGGCTGCTGGCTCGTGCTGATCGCCAGCCGCGGCGGCATGCTGGTCGGAACGATCTGCATTTTGTTCTTGCTGGCCAGCATTCCGGGCAAGACGCGCAAGCTATCGCTATTGATCATTGGCGCAGCCGTGCTGATCGGCGTCACCTCGCAGTTCGCGGCCTTGCGCGAGAACTCCTTTGGACGCGTGGCCAAGTTGCTTGATTCGGACATCAGCGCGTCCAGTCGCACGAGTGGCCGTTCGGACCTGTTGCTGGGCGCGTGGTTCATCTTCTGCGAGCATCCGCAGGGAGTCGGCACCGGCGGTTTTGCGCCGCACTGGGCGCGGGTGTCGGTAGAAAAGTCGCGTTATCTTTCGGGCTACAAGAAGGGGCAACAGCAGAGTTGCCATTCGGCGTGGATGAAAACGTTGGCGGAGAACGGCGTGCCCGGAGTTCTGTTGCTGGCGGGATACGTTTTTTCGTTTGCCGTGACCGGTTGGCGGCGCCAAGCCGACGGGCTGTTGCTCTTGGGGGCGCTGGTGACCTTTTGCTTGAGCTTTGCGTTCATATCGACGGAGTTCGCCGGCAAGGGATTGTGGCTGTTGGCGGCCGGCGTGACCGTGCTGCTGGACGATCGCACGGAAGACGTGCGGAATGAGGATTACTATGTCTAGCGTGAAAAAACTGGTGATCGTTTCTCACGTTCGCCATTACGAATACGAAGGCAAAATCTACGCCTATGGTCCTTACACGCGCGAGATCGACATTTGGGCCGATCTTTTCCCGCAGGTGCTGATCGCCTCGCCGTGCAAGCAGGGCTTGCCCCCCGGGGATTGCCTGCCGTTCACGCGTCCGAACATCGCCATGGCGCCGCAGCTGGATACCGGTGGCGACAACCTGAGTGCCAAGATCAAGCAGTGTTTGCTGCTGCCGGCGATCGTCGTGCGTTTGATGCGGGCCATGGCCCAAGGCGATGCGATTCACGTGCGCTGTCCAGGAAACTTGGGACTGCTCGGCTGCCTGCTGGCGCCGCTGCTGACGCGCCGCCGCATCGCCAAGTTCGCAGGCCAGTGGAACGGCTACCGCGGCGAGACCCGCACGGTGCGTTGGCAGCGGGCCCTGCTCCGTTCCAACTGGTGGCGAGCCCCGGTGACCGTGTATGGAAACTGGCCGAATCAGCCGGAGCACATCATCCCGTTTTTCACCTCGATGATGACCGGCGAGCAAGTGCATCACGCTGCCCAGTTCGCCGCCGGCAAGCAGCTGCATCAGCCGCTCCGAGTGCTTTTTTCCGGACGGCTCGCGCCCGAAAAACGCGTCTCAGCCTTGGTGGAAGCCCTGGCGCTGGCTGATCGAGCCGGACTGGCATTCGAAGCCGCCTTCGTCGGTGACGGCATCGAGCGGCCGCGCATCGAACAACAGCTCCGCGAGTTGCACTTGACCGATAAAGTCCAACTGGTCGGGGCGGTGCCGTTCGACGAAGGCCTGCGATGGAACGAGTGGGCCGACTGTCTGGTCCTCCCTTCGAAGAATTCCGAAGGCTGGCCAAAAGTGATCGCCGAGGCGATGTGCTATGGTCTGGTCTGCGTGGGAGTCGATCACGGTCAGGTCGGCTGCATGCTCGAAAACCGAGGCGTGCTCCTCGCCGACGGCAGCCCACCAGAAATTGCCGATGCGCTCTCGAAAATTGCCGCCGATCCCGAGGGGTTCCGGCAGAAATCTCAATTGGCCGCCGACTGGTCGCGGCGGTACTCGATCGACGGACTGCGCGACGCCCTTCGCGACCTGCTGGTTCGCCAGTGGGATGTCAAACTTCGCCACATTCGCCCCGCTCCGCCTGTCCCGGCAGCCTTGCCCACAGCTGTCCCGGCCACATCGCCTTCAGGCGGGCGCACCAAGACTCTCACTTCCAGTTCGGGGATGTAAAGCACGATGGACGTAGCCCAAAGTTTCGACCTGCACGCCTGCCGAGTGGACGGTGGCCATGAATCGCATGCCGCCGAACCGACGCGAAGCAGTTTGCACAAGAACGAGCAGCACTACGACGCCAAGTATGCGGCGGTCAACGTGGGCTGCCTTGTTCGCACGGTGCGCAACCTGCAAAATTTTCTTAGCGACGCCATCTTGACCGACACCAGTTGGCACGGACTTTATCAAGGTGGCTTTGCGGAGCAGCTGCGCGGCAAACGCGTGCTGGAGCTCGGTTGCGGCGATGGCCTCAATGCGCTGGTCATGGCCAGTCTGGGCGCCGAGGTCGTCGCCAACGATATCTCGACCGAAAGCGGCCGCATCATACGCCAGGCGGCCAGCGAACTGGGCTTGAAAAATATCCAAGCCGCGACCGGCGACTTTCAGCATCTTCGCTTCGAACCTCGCTCGTTCGACTGGGTTGTGGGTAAGGCCTTCCTGCACCATCTGACGCACGAGTTGGAAGCGGCCTATCTGGCCAAGGCGGCCACGCTGCTGACCGACGAAGGTGAAGCTCGTTTTTTTGAGCCAGCAGTCAACAGCCAATTTCTCGATCGCCTGCGTTGGATGGTGCCGGTCTCGGGCCGCCCCTCCAGCTTGTCTCGCCGAGCATTCGCAGCCTGGAAGCAGAGCGATCCGCATCCGGACCGCGACGACAGTTCGGCCCATTACCGAGATTTCGGCAGACGCTACTTCCAACAAGTGCAGACCGTTCCGATCGGTTCGATCGAACGCTTCTGCCGATTGATGCCCAAAGGCAAATTCAACCGCGCCTATCGCCGCTGGGCTCACCGCACCGAGGTGCGCCTGCCGATGCCGTTTCGCGAACTGGCGGCGCGTTCGCAATTGATCGTTTACCGCCGACCCATCCGCTAGAAGACACCAAGAGACCGACGAGAGTGCCAAGCGTGCCCACCGCGCAGACAGACCAGCCGCTGCAGCAGTTTTCTAGAGCCCAGAGCGCACAAAGTCTGGGCCTGGCAAGCGACCGCGCGGAACTGCGGAGCCCGCCAGCGAAAAGGATCGTGCATGTGATGCAGCTGACCGACTCGCTGGCAGCCGGCGGCGCCGAACGCGTAGCGGTCAATCTG
>JBQCJB010000404.1:0-6066 GCA_051953155.1 Aureliella sp.
CGGGTTCTCGCTACTTTCGCGGAGCGAACGGCGACTCTTCGCGAAGGTGCTCGCTACTCTCGCGAAGAAACTATGAGGAGTTGAGACTTAGGGCGGTCAATTCAAGTCGATCGGCAGTCCTCCTGCTGCATATCTTTCAGATATCACCCGCGAATACGTTTGGCGATGCAGATGTTGTCGCACGCATGAATTCTTTGGAATGCGGCGCAATCCGAATGTAGGTCAACGCACAAGTTCTTGCCGGTTTTTGCTAAGCAAACTAGACTTTTCGGACCCACCTAATCCACTTTGTACTTCGGCAGGCGAGTTTTTTCATGGCGTTTATTTTGCAATCGGATCACGAAGCGATTCTCCGCGACTGGCTAGGGCAGTTGGAATCCGACAGTGCGGTCTCGCGGGATCCGGCGGCAGTCGACGAACTGCGCTCTCAGGCCGAGACGATGGTGCGATTGCTGCGCACTGCGACCGAGCAAGGGGATTTGGAATCGCTCTCGGGCAAGCCATGGCTGCCGGTGCTCCAGTTTCTTGAACAGCTTTCGCAGAATCGGGCTGTTCAGGGCTTTACAGTCGAGGAGACCGCGCGTTTCGTCTTCTCGCTGAAGAAACCTCTGTTTGCCGCCATCCGTCGCAAGACGCGCGATGCCGAGGCGTTGGCCGAGGAGACTTGGCGAGCGAGCGATTTGATTGACAAACTGGGCATGGCGACCGCCAACGCGTTTATCACCGGCCGCGAGCAAGTCATTCGCCGCCAACAAGAGGAACTGCTCGAACTCTCCACGCCGGTGGTCAAGGTTTGGAACGGCGTGCTGGCGCTGCCGATGATCGGCACGCTGGACAGTGCCCGAACGCAGGTCGTCATGGAATCGTTGCTGCAGCGGATCGTCGAAACGGGTTCGGAGATCGCGATCATCGACATCACCGGCGTACCGACTGTCGACACACTGGTGGCTCAGCACCTGCTAAAAACCGTGACCGCGATTCGCCTGATGGGTGCCGAATGCATCATCAGCGGCGTCCGGCCACAGATCGCTCAGACGATCGTCCACTTGGGCGTCGACCTCGAAGGAGTCACGACCAAAGCCAATCTCTCGGACGCGCTGGCGCTGGCGCTCAAGCGGTTGGGGCTGACCGTTTCCAAGGCGAAACCATAATGAATCATGGTGAAGCGGAGCGGATTGCGATCCTCGAGATGGGGCACTTTCTGTTAGTGACCATCCAGGTCGACATGCATGACCGTTTGGCGATGAAGTTGCAGGACGACTTGACCGAGCGGATCACGCGAACCGGAGCCAAGGGCGTACTGATCGATATTTCGGCGCTGGACATTGTCGACTCGTTCATCGGTCGTATGATTGCCAACATCTCGACCATGTCACGCATTCTGGACGCGCACACGGTGCTGGTCGGCATGCAACCGGCGGTCGCGATCACGCTTGTCGAACTGGGCATGTCGCTGGAAGGAGTTCGGACGGCTTTGAATGTCGATCGAGGCATGGCGATTCTCGCGGCCGCGATCGGCGCCGATCTGCAGGACGAAGATGCCACTGAATAAAACTGACGTTCTGCAACTTTCCACCGAGGCGGACATCGTTTATGTGCGCCAGATGGTGCGCAAACTGGCCCAGGAAATGGGCTTTGGCCTGGTCGATCAGACGAAGTTGATTACCGCTGCCAGCGAACTGGCGCGGAATGCCGTCAAGTACGCCGGCGGCGGCAGCATGCGTTGGGAGGTCGTCGAAGGGGGCTTGCGACGAGGCTTGCGACTGTGCTTTGAAGATCAGGGGCCCGGCATCGAGGACATCAGCTTGGCGATGACCGATGGCTGGACCAGCGGCGGCGGTTTGGGGTTGGGTTTATCCGGATCCAAACGCCTGGTCAACGAGTTCGAGATTGAGTCCGCGCCGGGGCAAGGAACACGAGTGACGATCACTCGCTGGAAGTAAAGCCACTACATGACATTTCACACGGCGATTGCGATTGCCGACCAAACCCAGGTTGGGCAAGCGCGCCGCGCCGCCCACAACATGGCCGAAGCAATCGGGCTGAGCGAACCAAAGCGCGGCTCGGTGGGCATCGTCGTCACGGAATTGGCGACGAATCTACTGCGTTACGCCAAAGCGGGACAGTTGCTGCTGGGCACCGGTCCTACAGGGCTGGACATTCTAGCCGTGGATAAAGGTCCGGGACTGAATGTGAACCAGTGCATGCAAGACGGATTTTCTACCGGCGGCACCCCCGGCAATGGTCTCGGGGCGGTGCGGCGCATGGCTGACGAGTTCGACATCTATTCAACCAGCGAATATGGAACCGCCGTCTTCGCGCGGATTGGTTCGGAAACGCCGCTGGCCGCCGGCCGCCTTCAACCTTTTCAGTGGGGGGCCGTTTCGATACCGGCGCCAGGTGAAACGGTGTGCGGCGACGGTTGGCAGTTGAGCGTGAGCGATGCCGAAGTGCGAGTCATGGTGGCCGATGGCTTGGGGCACGGCCCGGAGGCAGCCGTGGCCGCGCAAGCAGCGATCGACACATTCCAGCAAGCCCCGGCGGGCGGTCCGAAGCGTTTCATCGAACAGGCCCACCGGGCGATGACCGCAACTCGCGGCGCAGCCTTGGCCGCTGGACATTACTCGCTGACCCAGAAACGCTTGTGCTACGCCGGAGTCGGCAATATCGCGGCGACACTCTTGTCGCATCAAGACAGCCGGGGACTCATGTCGCACAATGGTATCGTCGGTGGACAAATGCGCACGGTACACGAGCTCGATTACGACTGGGCCTCCGGCTGGTTGTTGATCATGCACTCCGATGGCATCCAGTCGCGTTGGGACCTCGGCAAGTATCCGGGCTTGTTCTCCCGGCACCCAGCAATTTTCGCGGGCGTGCTGGCGCGCGACTTTAGTCGCGGTCGCGATGACGCTACTGTGGTAGTGGTGCGGCGGAACTGACGACTCTGGCCAGCCGGCCAATTTTCGCAAACGACGCTTTCTCGTAGATTTCGTTCGGCAGGCTGTCAGCCGAATTCCCTCACCAATCAATGACGATGGACGAACTGTCTCAGCTACGACAAGCCAACGCGGAACTGACCGCACAGTGCCAACAACTGGCCGAAGAACTTCGCGCTCGAGCCCAAGCGAACGAAGCTCTCGAGAACGAACTGACCGAGACCAATCGCGGCGTCGTGGCGCTCTATGCGGAGCTGGACAATTACAGCCAGCAACTGCGGGACGCGAGCGATCTGAAGAGCCGCTTCTTAACCTATATGAGCCACGAGTTCCGCACGCCGCTCGGATCGATGCAAAGCATCGCCGGCATCCTGCTCGACCGGCTGGATGGTGAACTGACCCCCGAGCAGGAAAAGCAAGTCAAGTTCATCCAAAAGGCAGCTGCCGAATTGACCGACATGGTCAACGACCTGCTGGACCTGGCCAAGATCGAGGCTGGTCGTGTGACCATCGCTCCGGCCTGGTTCGAGATGGTCGATTTGTTCTCCGCGCTTCGCGGCTTGTTCAAACCCATTATCGCCCAGTCGGGCGTGTCGCTAGTCTTCGACGATCCCTGCGGCATGCCCCGGCTGTATACCGACGATGCCAAACTGTCGATCATTCTCCGCAACTTAATTTCGAACGCTTTAAAATTTACGCCGCACGGAGAGGTCCGCGTCGGAGCCAAAACCGTGGACGCCACCCGAGTCGCGTTTTCGGTCAGCGACACGGGCATCGGCATCGCGCCAGAGCACTTGCCGAAGTTGTTTGAAGACTGGACACAGATCCACTCGACAACGCAAAAGCGGCTGCGCGGATCGGGCTTGGGACTGTCGCTGTGCCGGCGTTACGCAGAACTGCTCGGAGGCAGCGTCACGGCAGAGAGCCGGCTGGGCGCGGGATCGACCTTTACGCTGACCATTCCCGCCATCTTGTCGCCCGTCGAGTCCGATTCTTCGGCGAGCCATAACGCCTCGCATCCGCGGAGGTTGGCATTATGAACCACGCTCGCGGCGAAACGATTCTGATCATCGACGACAACGAGATCAATCGATATTCAACCGGTCGCATTCTCAAGCAAGCCGGCTACAACACGGACGAAGCCGCCTCGGGCCAAGAGGGATTGGCCAAAGCCCAGGCGCGTCCCGACCTGGTGCTGCTGGACGTCAATTTGCCGGATATCGACGGTTACGAAGTGTGCAAGCAGTTGCGAGCCGATCCGGCGACATCAGAAATCCCGATCGTGCATACTTCGGCCACCTTCGTCAGCGACGATGATCGCATTCTCGGGCTGGATTCCGGAGCCGACGGTTATCTGACGCGACCGATCGAACCGCGCGTCCTGGTGGCGACGATCCGCGCGTGCCTGCGGGCGCGGCGCGCCGAGAGCGTCTTGGGGCAGCGTGAGCGCGAGCTGCAATCATTGGCCGACAATACGCCCGACCTGATCATACGCTTTGACCGCGAGCTGCGGTATTTATTCGTCAACCGAGCCGCGGTGCGGGCCGCCGGTTGCCAGACCGCCGATTTCATCGGCATGAACAGTCGCGAATTGGGCCTGGATCCGGATTTCTGTGCGCTGCTGGAGGGCGCCGTCAGCGAAGTATTCGACAGCAGTACCGCCGACTGCCTGGAATTCTGGTTCAAGACACCGCAGGGCCCGCGCCGATTTTCGAGCATGCTGACGCCCGAATTCGCCGGAGGTGATAAGCCCAGGTCGGTGTTGCTGGTCGCGCGCGACGTTAGCGACCAATATCAGGCAGAGCAGGAGCGGGGCAAGTTCGTTTCGCTGGTCGAGCATAGCCGCGACTTCATCGCAATTTACGATGCGCACGGAACGCCTCTGTATATCAACCAGGCGGGCTTGGATTTGGTCGGGCTCGGCTCGTTAGCCGAAGCCCAGGCCGTCGGTCTGGAAAAACTGTTCTTGCCAGGTGAACTCGAGCGTCTGGAGCGGGAGTTCCTAGCCGAGGTACTTCGCCAGGGACATGGCGACTGTGAACTGCAGGTCCGCAATCTCAAGTCTGGCCGGCTGCACTGGCTGAATTGCAGCCTGGTCGCGCAGCGCGACGAGCGCGACGAACTGGCGGGTTTCTCCGCGATCTGCCGCGAAATCACCGAGCAAAAGGAACTCGAAGAACAACTGCGCCGCGTTGCCTCGGACTTGTCTGAGGCCAACCGGCGGATGAATGAATTCCTGGCTACGTTGGCTCACGAACTGCGCAATCCGATGGCGCCGATCCGCACGGGACTGGAAGTCATCCGCATGGCCGTCGATGATCCGGCGACGGTCGAACGCACACGGGCGATGATGGAGCGGCAGGCGCACCAGATGATCCGCTTGATCGACGACTTGCTCGATCTGTCGCGGATCACGCAGGGCAAGCTGAACTTGAAAAAAGCCCGCATCGACCTGGCCGACGTGCTCGGCAGCGCGGTCGATGCGATTCGCCCGGCGATCGACGAAGCCGGACACGCGCTGCACGTCTCTTTGCCTGACTCGCCGATCTGGCTTGACGGCGATCCCAATCGACTGGCGCAGGTGTTTGCAAACATACTCAATAACGCCTCGAAGTACACGACGGCCAGCGGAGAGATCTGGCTGCGCGCGGCCCGCGAAGCGGACCAAGCGGTCATCAGCGTCAAGGATACGGGGCTGGGCATTCCCGCAGCGATGCAGCAGCGCATATTCGAGATGTTCGCGCAGATCGACCGACCTATCGAACTGGGTTACACAGGCCTGGGGATCGGGTTGACGCTGGTCAAGCGCATCGTCGAAATGCATCATGGCTCCATCTCCGTTCACAGCGCTGGCAGCAACCTGGGCAGCGAATTCACGGTGCGGTTGCCCGTGTCCGCCGAAGTCCCGGCCGGCGAGGCTAGTTCCGCGGGCACCGGAACCAGCGTCGCGCCGCGACACCGCGTTCTGGTCGTCGACGACAACCGCGATTCGGCTCAACTGCTGGGACTGGTCCTGAAGGTTCTCGGCAACGAAGTCTGCTTGGCGCACGACGGCACCGAAGCGGTGCAGGCGGCCGAGGAGTTTCTCCCGTCGGTGATCCTGATGGACCTTGGGATGCCGAAGATG
>JBQCJB010000405.1:0-2749 GCA_051953155.1 Aureliella sp.
GAGGCTGACTACGAGGCCGACCAACAGCAGCACACCAAATGCTGCCGCAGTTACAATGACGAGTCGATGGCGGCGAACGATTTTCTGAAGGCGATAGAGAAAGGTTGGCGGGCAGGCTTCCACCGGTTCATCGGCCAGGTAACGTTCGACGTCGCGAGCCAAGCCGCTGGCCGTTTCGTAGCGTCGGGTGCGATTCTTTTCCAGACAGCGCATAACGATCCAGTCCAGCTCGCGGCTCAACATTCGCGGCAAGGCCGACGAAGATGTTCGGCAGACCTGAGCGAACTGTGCGAGCGAATCTGAGGTGCTCACCCGGCGACTGGGGCGCACCGGTTCTTCCTCCTTGATTCTTCTAATGAGGTCCTGCCAGGCCTGAGCGCGGACCTCCGAGCGGTCCAGGGGAGGCAAGCCCGTCAGAAGTTGGTACAGCAGTGCCCCTAGCGAATAAACGTCGCTGCGGGTATCGACCCCCAGCGCATTCATTTCCGCTTGTTCTGGAGACATGTACTCGAGCGTGCCAACGATCGTCCCGTACTGCGTGAACAAAGTGCGCTCGGTCAGATGCTGATCGACCGCTTTGGCTATCCCAAAGTCGATCACCTTGGGAACGGGCCTGTCGTCGTAGACCGTGACCAAGATATTGCTTGGCTTGATGTCTCGGTGGATGACACCCTTTTGATGTGCGTGCTGAATGGCTTGGCAAACCGGGATGAATAGCTCCAGTCTCTCGCGCACGGAAGAGCGGTTCGCTTCGCAGAAGTTGGTTATGGGCACGCCGTGAACCAGTTCCATCACAAAGAACGGCCGTCCGGAGTGCGTGGCACCGGCATCGAGCACCTTTGCGATGTTCTGGTGGTCCATCATCGCCAGAGCTTGGCGTTCGGCTTCGAAACGCGCGAGGACTTGCTTCGAATCCATCCCTGGTTTGATGACTTTCAAGGCCACTCTGCGGCGGATCGGCTGCAGTTGCTCAGCCATCCACACGATGCCCATTCCCCCTTCACCAATCTGCTGCAGCAGCTTGTAATCGCCGATCGTGTCACCGGCATGCTCGGTAAACGGTTGCTCTTCGGTGGCGTGAGGCCGCGGGGCCGAATAGTCAAAAAAGCTGTCGTGGCGGCAATCCTGGGCAAGTAGTTCTCGGATGTCGGCTTTCAGCTCCTTATCCGCGCCACAAATCCGATCGAGAAATGCCGCTCTCTCCGCCGGATCGGTCACTTCGGCCGCGGCATGAAAAATTTCATCTTTGTTGAGGCGTTTTACTGGCATCGCAACTCTCCGGTATGGGTTCCCGAAGCTCAATGCGCCGTTTGACGGAAAAAGCGATCATGCTTTTTTAAGAAAATCACGGATCTTCTGCTTCCTCATCCGATTCGGGGGCGTCATCGCTGTCTCCCATTTCTCGCCGCAGCCACGCTCGGGCGTAGCGCCAGTGGCGGCGCGCGGTTATCGCCGACATGCCGAGAGCTTCCGCGATCTCTTCATGCTTCATGCCTGCAAAGAAACGCAGGTGAACGACCCTCGCCTTCACGGCATCCTGGCTTTCCAAGATGGTGAGCGCCTCATCCAGGGCCAACAGCCGCTCGGGGGCAATGTTCGCAGGCAGGTGTAGCCCCTCGATCGGAATGCGCTGCAGCTGTCCGCCCCGCTTCAGCCGCTTCTTGCGCCGCGCTTCCTCGACCAAAATGTGCCGAATCGCGATGGCTGCCGCTGCAAAGAAGTGCCCGCGAGAATCCCAGCGCATTGGCTGTTTGACGTCAACCAGTCTAAGATACGCCTCGTGGACCAGTGCCGTGGCCTGCAGCGTTTGGCCGGGCTTTTCCTGTGCCAGCTTAATCGCCGCCAGTTTGCGCAGCTCCTCATAGACCAGCGGCAGCAGTGCGCTTGCCGCGGCCGGATCGCCTGCTTCGATCTGTTGAATGAGACGCGTCACGTCGCTCATGGCGTTGTTCAGCATAGTGTATCGAAGCCAAGGTTGGTTGCAGAACCATCCTGTTGATCCTGCATATCGATGTTCTGTAAGCTTCTTGAAGACTCTTCGATCGGACTTGGTCTTGAACCCGTCGATTCAGCGCGAAGCCTTGGGCTTTGCCGGAGCGGGGCGCGGCGAAAACTCTTTGATCTCGACATCGTTCTGCTGGGGCGCGCCAGGGGTGCTGCGGCCTTCGCGTTTGTATTTTTCAAGGAGCGTCTTCATTTCGCTAACGAGTTGCGGCTGCTCGGCGAAATGGTTGGTTCGTTCGCTCAGGTCTTCTCTCACGTTGAACAGTTCGCCGGGGAGATCGTGTTGCGTATACCCGCGTTCTTCCTTGAGCCACTGGGGTTCGCCGCGGGCGCCGTTGTCGTCGCCACTGGGAGCATCGATCAGTACCCAATCTCCCATGCGGATGGCGAACTTGCCGTGCCCGCTGTGATGTACGGTGGCAGTGCGAGCGGGAGCGGACCGCTGTTTGCCGAGCAGCGTAGGCAGCACGTTAACGCTGTCCTCGCCCGCATCGTCGGGAAGTTTTGCATCGAGTATCGAGGCGACGGTGGCCATGAAATCCACATGGCACATCGTTTCGTCACTCACGGCGCCAGACGGGATCTTGCCGGGCCAGCGGGCGATGAGCGGGACGCGGTGCCCCCCTTCCCAGGCGTCGCGCTTGGCACCTCGCAGTTCTCCAGAACTTCGATGGCCAAACTTTTGCATGCGATCGTACACGCCTGGATTCACCTCGCCGGTGATTTCGGAGCCATTGTCGCTGGT
>JBQCJB010000406.1:0-5116 GCA_051953155.1 Aureliella sp.
CAACGAGAGCAGGGCGGGGGACATGCTTCTCTTGCGGCGCGAACCTGCAACACTAGGGCAGAAGCGACTGGGACAGACGCGACTAAGGCGACAGCCCAGCCGCATACGGCTAGCGAGGTTTTCTGTAGGCCAACCGGAGGAAGGGAACGATGGGTTCGAAGAGGATTTTGTTCTTGGTCGGCGACTTCGTCGAAGATTACGAAGTGATGGTGCCGTTTCAGATGCTGGCCATGGTCGGCCACCAGTGCGACGCGGTGTGCCCAGATAAAAAGGCGGGCGAGTCGGTGGCCACGGCGATCCACGACTTCGAAGGCCATCAAACCTACAGCGAAAAGCCGGGGCATCGCTTCCGCCTGACGGCCGACTTCGAATCCATCGATCCGGCCGCGTACGACGCGCTGGTGCTGCCGGGCGGGCGAGCCCCCGAGTATCTGCGCCTGAACGAGCGCGTGCTGGAGATCGTCCGCCACTTCCATCAGGCGGGCAAACCGATCGCGGCGATTTGCCATGGCCCGCAGATCCTGGCCGCCGCCGACGTGCTGGAGGGGAAAGCCTGCAGCGCGTACCCGGCCTGCGCTCCGGAGGTTCGGTTGGCTGGCGGCACGTTCGTCCAACCGAGCCCGCAGTTCGATTCGGCCCACCGCGATGGCCAGTTGGTCACCGCTCCGGCCTGGCCCGCTCACCCAGCCTGGATTCGGCTGCTGCTGGAAGTTTTGGGCTCGCGCATCGAAGCCTGAGCAACAACGGTCGACAGATTTGGAAAAGCGCCGATAATGGGCGGCGCAGCGGGTGGTCTCCGCCACCATCCCAGCCGCATCTTCTAACTCCACGAATTTCCTCTGAGCAAAACATGGCCAAGAAAACTATCGCCGACGTCGATCCTCAAGGCAAAGTCGTCTTGATGCGGGTCGATTTCAACGTGCCCCAGGATGACAACGGAGCGATCACCGACGACCGCCGCATTCGCATGGCCTTGCCATCGATCGAATCGGTCATCCAGCGCGGCGGAAAACTGGTTTTGATGAGCCACCTCGGACGCCCCAAGGGCAAAGGCCCCGAACCGGAGTTCACCCTCCGACCAGCGGCTGAGCGCCTGAGCGAGATCCTGGGCAAGCCGGTCGAGTTCGCCACCGACACGGTCGGCCCCAATGCCAAGGCCAAGGTCGCTGCCCTCGAGCCGGGAGGCATCGTGGTCTTGGAAAACGTCCGCTTCAACCCGGGCGAAAAGGATGGCGACGCGGCCTTTGCCCAGCAATTGGCCGCGATGGCGGACATCTACTGCAACGACGCGTTCGGCACTTGCCATCGCACCGATGCGTCGATGGTCGCAGTTCCCAAAGCGATGAACGCCAAGCCCAAAGTCTCGGGCTTTCTAGTCGCCAAGGAAATCGAATACCTCAGCGAGACCATCTCGCGGCCCAAGCGTCCGTTTGTGGCGATCCTGGGCGGAGCCAAGGTCAGCGACAAGATCAAGGTCATCAAGAATCTGCTCGGCATCTGCGATCACGTGCTGATCGGCGGCGCGATGGCCTACACCTTCTCGCTGGCTCAAGGCGGCAAAGTCGGCAAGAGCCTGGTCGAGCCCGACAAGGTCGAACTGGCCAAGGAACTGATCGCCAGCGGCGGCGGCAAACTGGTCCTGCCAGTCGACACCCACTGCGGTGATGCGTTCTCCTCCGACTGCAACAAGAAAGTGGTCAAAGCGGGCGAGATTCCCGACGGCTGGGAAGGTCTGGACATCGGACCGGAGACGGCGAAGAAATACGCCGATCTGCTGCGCGGCGCGGCCACGGTCGTGTGGAATGGCCCGATGGGTGTCTTCGAAATGCCTCCCTTCGACGCGGGCACCAAGGCTGTCGCCGAAGCGATCGCCGCCAGCGACGCCACCAGCATCATCGGCGGCGGCGACAGCGCAGCCGCCATCGAACAACTGGGCTTTGCCGACCGAGTCGCCCACGTCTCGACCGGCGGCGGAGCCAGCCTTTCGATGCTCGAAGGTGAGAAGTTCGAAGCGGTCGAGTTGCTCGACAACGCGTAAGCGATCGACCAACTCCGTTTCGTCGCTGTATGGTTTCACTTTTACAATTCGTCTGCCAAGAAAAATCCTGTAGCGGGACTGGAAGAATTCCATGCAACCGACCACCGAAGAGCTCGCGCTGAAGAAACAGTCGATTCGCGAAGCGGCGCATGCCAACCGCCGCGCCCAAGTGGACAAGGATGCGGTCAGCCAAGAGATCGTGGCTCGATTCCTAGCCCTGCCTGAGTACATGGCCGCCCGCACGGTCATGTTCTATATCGATGTCCGCGACGAAGTGCGCACCCAGCACGCGCTGCCGACGGCACTGCTGAGCGGCAAACGCATCGTCGTTCCGTTCTGCGTTGACGGTGAACTAGAATTGTTCCACCTGGAATCGATGGACGAGCTGAGCACCGGCAAGTACAAGATTCTCGAACCGCGGATCGAACTGCAAGACGTCCCCGCCAAGCGCCTGCGGCCGGAAGATCTGGACCTGATCATGGTGCCCGGCGTCGCCTTCGACAAACAAGGCGGCCGGACCGGGCACGGCAAAGGCTACTACGACAAACTGCTGCAACACGCCCGGCCCGATTGCCCGCTAGTCGCGCTGGCTTTCGAATGCCAGATCTTCCCTGAGATCCCTGTCCAGTCGCACGACATCTACATGGACAAGGTCGTCACCGAGAAGTCCGTCTACACGGGCCGCGGTCGCGGCTGATCCAGCCAACCACGCTCGGCCCGGCGCAGGGCAGCTGAGAGAGGAAGCTGAGAGAGGCAAGTCAGCAGGGGGGCTGAGGCGACTCGCGATTTGACGCGCGACCAGTTATTCTGTCGCTAGCCGGAAACGTCCCTGGCAAAACCCCTGCAGCCCCTCCTTCCAGACAAGACCTCTCTCACCATGCGCAATTCGATCCTGTTTGGCTTGTGTGCTTTCGTGTGCTTGATCAGCCAAACGCTGCCTTGCCGGGCGGCCGATTCCGCCGATGTCATCGTCTACGGCGGCACCAGCGGCGGAGTAGCGGCGGCGATTCAAGCGGCCAAGATGGGTAAGACGGCTATCCTCATCGAGCCGACGCAATTCCTCGGCGGGTTGACGACCGGCGGGCTCGGCGCGACCGACATCGGCAACAAACGCGCCATCGGCGGCATCTCGCGGCAATTCTACAACCGCGTCTTCAAGGTCTACACCGATCCGGCCCGATGGCAGCACGAGACCCGCGACCAGTACATGAAAGGTCGCATCCACGGCGGGGCCGACAGCGAGACGATGTGGACCTTCGAACCGCACGTGGCCAGCGAAATCTACGCGGCCATGCTGGCTGAAGTGAAGGACAAAGTCCAAGTCGTCCTAGGACAGCGGCTGGATTTGAAGAAGGGAGTCGTCAAAGACGGCACGCGCATCACTCACATCGTCATGGAAAGCGGCCGCCAATTCGAAGGCCGCATGTTCATCGACACGACGTACGAAGGGGATCTGATGGCGGTGGCCGGCGTCGAGTATACGGTAGGTCGCGAAGCCAACGCGACCTACGGCGAGACGCTCAACGGCGTTCAAGTCGGTCACAGCATTCATCATCAGTTCACCAAGAACGTCGACCCGTATATCAAGCCCGGCGATCCGTCCAGCGGCGTGCTGCCGGGAATCGAAACCGCCGGACCGGGCGAGGAATTCAGCGGCGACCGCAAGGTACAGGCCTACAACTTCCGGATGTGCACGACCGACGTGCCGAGCAATCGCCGCGCGTGGCCCAAGCCCGACAACTACGATCCACAGTGGTACGAGCTGCTGCTGCGGAACTTCGAGGCGGGCGACGAGCGCATTCCTTGGGCGCCGACGTGGATGCCCAATCGCAAGACCGACACCAACAACAACTTCGCCGTCAGCACCGACTTCATTGGCCAGAACTGGGACTACCCGGAAGCCGATTACGCAACTCGCGAGCGCATCTGGCAGGCGCACGTCGATTGGCAAAAGGGTTTGATGTGGACCTTGTCCAACCACGAGCGCGTGCCACCGAAGATCCGCGAAGTTTTCCAGCGCATCGGTCTGGCCAAAGACGAATTCCTCGACTGCGATAATTGGCCTCGACAAATGTACGTCCGCGAGGCGCGGCGCATGATTGGTCCTTATGTCATGACCGAACGCAACTGCAAACGCACCGAGGTCGTCGAGGACAGCGTCGGCATGGGCGCCTACAACATGGACTCGCACAACATCCAGCGCTATATCACCCCTGAAGGGTTCGTGCGCAACGAAGGGGATGTACAGGTCCGCAGCCGTCCCTATCCGGTCAGCTACCGGAGTATCCATCCGAAAGCGGACCAGTGCACCAACCTGCTGGTGCCGGTCTGCCTGAGCGCCAGCCATATCGCGTACGGCAGCATTCGCATGGAACCGGTGTTTATGGTGCTGGGCCAAAGCGCCGCCACGGCGGCCGCGCTGGCGATCGACGCTAAGGTCGCCGTACAAAAGCTCGATTACGCGCAGCTAAAGAAGCGCCTGCTGGCCGACGGACAAGTGCTGGACTTCGAATCGCCGGCGATCGCCGACGTGCCGAGGATCACCAAAGAACAACTGGGCGGCATCGTCATCGATGACACCGAGGCCGAACTGGTCGGATTCAGCTCCGAAGGTCACACCACTCCGGGATTTGTCGGCGTGGGATACCATCACGACGGCGACGCGGCCAAAGGGGAGCAGCGGGCTCGCTTCGCACCGGACTTGAAGGAAGCTGGCGAGTACGAAGTGGGGCTCACCTACAACGCCTTGGCCAACCGCGCGACCAATGTCCCGGTCATCATCCATCACGCCGCTGGCCAAACGCGGGTGATCGTCAACCAGCGGAAAGCTCCCACGCAGAAAAACAATCTGCAACCGCTGGGCAAGTTCCGCTTCGAGAAGGGCAAGAGCGGCTGGGTCGAGATCCTCAACGAAGGCACCGACGGCCACGTGATCATCGACGCAGTCCGGTTTGCTCGCTGAGACCAGTCGCCCCAAAGTAGGACAGCCGTCTCGGCTGTCCTGCAACTGCTTCGTTGCATGGCGCGTTTTGCGATTACGACTGCGCTGAGTTACCCGAAGCGTCGTCGTGGGTTCGC
>JBQCJB010000407.1:0-2888 GCA_051953155.1 Aureliella sp.
ACGTCGAAAATAGCTGCTGCGCCCCTTGGTCCCTTTGGCCAAATACATCCACCGTAATCGTCGCGGCGGTTGCATTTTCGACGACGCTAGCGACGACCGGCGTAAACGTCAGGCCGGCCTGCGCCGAGGCGCTGGCGAACATGGCCACAGCCGACATCGCGGTCGCCGTAAAGAGCAGTTTTGATAAGGTGAATCGCATCGGGCCGGTACCTTCTCAGGAATTGAGGTGGTCTACAATCAAATGCTACGTTAATAACCACCCTGCGCATTGTCAACAAATCGTCAGAAATCTTTCCTTTGGCATGGGAATTCCAACCAGCCCATCACCTAGCGTTTTTCAGAATCCCCTAGACAGAGTCAAGGCACATGCAATTGGCTGAGACGGAATCCACTCCCGACACGGTTACCCAGCCGGCCGCGCCGACCGCCTCAGGGGCTGAACGCCCAGCCACAGGGGTCCGTTGGGGATGGCAAGGGACATTGGCACTAGCGGTTTGCGGAGTCGTGGCGCTCGGGCTGAGCATCCCGGTGATGCGTTGGGACGAAGCTCTTTCGCGGTCGATTCGCGCCGGCGATGTGCCCGGCGATGTCCGCAAGGCGATCGAACTGAGCGAAGCGTTCGCTCACGGAACCGGCGTCGCGGCCATCCTCGGTGCGTTGCTGCTGGCGGCGGAGCGGTCTCGCCGCGGCGTGTGGGTAGTCGCCGTAATGACGATCCTCAGCGGCGGAGCGGCGAACCTGGCCAAGGCGATCTTCACCCGCGCGCGCCCGTATACCTACGACAACGAAACGCAAACTTTTGCAGATGTGACCGGCTGGCAGTTTCTAGGCAGCGGCAGTTTTTGGGACGCCAGTCAGCGGAGCTTTCCATCGGGACATACGGCGACGGCCTGGGCGCTGGCCCTGGGGCTATGCCTGTTGTTTCCTCGCGCGAGCGTGCTTTTCGTGCTGCTGGCGGCCTTGGCGACCTATCAACGTCTGTTCAGTGGTGCCCACTATCCGAGCGACACGCTGGCGGGCTTTGGCATCGCTTGTTTGGCCTCGGCGGCCGTGCTCTGGGTGCCGCGTTTTCGGCAGGCTCTGTGCACTGCCCGAAGCTAGCGAGTTGTGCTATCTTTCATCTCGATTTTCGCGGCAGCTTGTGGTGGCTGTTCGCGTGACGGCGAATGACAGTACCGGAACCTGGCGAGTTTTTCTTCCATGGATACAGAACGCATCACTTCCGCGCGGTTGGCCAGCAGTGTCATTGCCGTGCCACCGCTTGCCCGCCGCGACGATTTTTCGATCGATCGCGAGCAAAATGCACGCCTGGTTCGGTATCTGGAATCCGGCGGCGTGTCGATCCTGCTGTATGGCGGCAACGCGGTGCTGTACCACGTTCGGCTGAGCGAGTTCGCCCAGCTCCTGGGAACTCTCGCTGACATCGCCGCTCCCGGCACGCTGGTCGTCCCCTCGGTCGGCCCGACCTATGGGATGATGATGGACCAGGCCGACGTGCTGGCCGACTTCGATTATCCGACGGTCATGATTTTGCCGCAGCGAGAAATCGCCGATCCGGCTGGGATCGCTCGCGGAGTACGTTTGTTTGCCGAGCGCTACGGCCGGCCGATCGTCTTGTATCTCAAGCACGATCGTTGGCTGGACGCCGAGACAGTCGGCAAGCTGCATCGCGACGGGTTGATCAGCTGGATCAAGTATGCGGTCGTCCGCGAAGATCCGTCCCACGATGACTACTTGTGCGAAGTGCTCCAGCAGGTGCCTGGCGAACTGGTCATCAGCGGCATTGGCGAGCAGCCGGCGATTATTCACATGCGCGACTTCGGCGTGTGTGGGTTCACCAGCGGCTGCGTGTGCGTGGCCCCGAACCGCTCGACCGATATGCTCGAGGCCATCAAGGCCCAGCGGTACGCCGACGCCGAGTCGCTGCGAGAGCAATTCGTACCGCTGGAAGATCTGCGGAACAACATTCAACCGATTCGCGTGCTGCATCGTGCGGTCGCGCACGCGGGCATCGCCCAGACCGGACCGTTGCTGCCGCTGCTGGGCGAACTGACTACGGCACAGGACGAAGCGGTCGCTGCCGCGGCCAAGGAGCTTTACCGCTGGAATCAAACCCGTCTGGCCTGATGCGAAGTTTTGGATATGAAGTTTGACGTGATCGTCATCGGCACCGGCCCGGGGGGCGAAGGTGCCGCGATGCAGGCGGCTAAAGGGGGCAAGAAGGTCGCTGTTATCGAGCGCTATTCGCGCATCGGAGGTGGCTGCACGCACTGGGGAACCATTCCCAGCAAGTCCCTCCGCTTCTCGATCTATTCGGTGATGGAAGCCCTGAACAATCCGATCTTCAAGGAGATCGGGATCCGGGTGAACCCGACTTTTGAACAGTTGCGGGCCAGCAGCCGCTCGATCATCTCTAAACAGGAGTCGATGCGGCACTCGTTCTACGATCGCAACAACGTGCCAGTCATTCACGGCAATGCGAGGTTCGTCGATGCGCATACGATCACCGTCGATGGCGATCAAGAATTGACGGCCGAGCATGTCGTCATCGCCACGGGCTCCCGCCCCTATCGCCCTGCGAACGTCGACTTCACGCATCCGCGCATCTTCGATAGCGACACGATCCTCGATTTGCGGTTAAAGCCGCAGTCGATCGCGATCTATGGTGCGGGGGTGATCGGATGCGAGTACGCGTCGATGTTCCGCAACCTCGGCATCAAAGTCAATCTGGTCAACACGCGCGAAAAGCTGCTCGAGTTCCTCGATGACGAGATCATCGACGCCCTTTCCTATCACATGCGCGACCAGGGCATCCTAATCCGCCACAACGAAGCCTTCGAGCGGATCGAGGGGCTGGACGATGGCGTCGTGCTGTCTCTGGAGAGCGG
>JBQCJB010000408.1:0-2736 GCA_051953155.1 Aureliella sp.
ATCGCCGTTGCGCAGGTCCGCGACTACAAGGCCCTGACCGTGATGCCGCTGGGGGGAACCGCTTCGCCGCTGAACGCACCGCCGGCGGACATGGTCATGCTCGACTTGGCGGAACCTGGCAACTATTTCGCCGTGCGTCCATCGGGTACCGAGCCGAAGGTCAAGTTCTACACGTTTGCCGCTTCGCCGCCGTGCAGTCCCGGACAAGTCGCCGCGGGCCGCCAACAGCTGAAGGACCGACTGGCCGCGCTAGAGAAGGACATTCGCCAGTTTGTCGCATCGGTAAAGTAGCCGCATCGGCGAAGTAGTCGTACCCGGGCCGCCGAGTTTCGCGCGCACCCTGGTGCGCACCGCCCATCGAACAGCGGTATAATAGCTCCTCAAGTGAAACGCGCGCGGGCCGCTCGCCCGCGCTGCCGCCTCACTGGCCGTAACCAGCGGAATGGGAGCAAGTCACGATGGATTTGCGTTTGAAGCGACGTCTGGAGAAGGTGGCCGCCCGCATTAGCAATCTGCGGTTGGCCTGGCGTTTGGCGGCAATGTGGCTCGCCCTGGCGGCGGTCGCTGCGGCTCTGCTTTATCTTAGCCGCGACCAAGGTTGGAATCTCGGCCCCACGGTCGCCGCTGCTCTAGCCGCGATCGCGTTGGCGATGGCGCTCGGGTTATGGATCATCACGCGCTGGCCGAAGGCCGACTACGCTCAAACCGCACAGCGTATCGAATCGAGCTTCCCGACGCTCAATGAAACGCTCTTGGCCGCCGTCGATCAGCGCCCGCAACAACCCGACGGAGGCTACGGCTATCTGCAACAGCGGCTGATCGATTCGGCGGTGGCTCACGACTTGCGCCATCGCTGGGCGGGCTTGGTCCCTCGCCGGCGTTTGCTACTGGCCTGGGCTCTGAACTTGCCTGGCTTGTTGGCTTTCATCGCCATCGTCGCTTCGCTGGCGACGCTCCAGCATCAGAAACAAGCCCAAGAGGCGGCGGCGATAAGCGAAGCTCGAAAGAACGAGCTGACCGAACCGATCGTCGTGCCGGGCGATACGGAAGTCGAAGTGGGTTCGAGCGTCATCGTCACGGCCCAGTTCTCGGGGCGCGTGCCGGCAAGCGTCGCGCTCGAGCGCAGCGACAAAGCCAGCGCTGCCGACGACCCGGCCGGCCTGGGTGACCAGGGCAGCCCGATGCGCCGCTCGCTGGACGATCCACTGTTCGCAGCCTATTTGACGGAAATCCGACAACCTCTCATCTATACGATTCGCTACGACGGTCACCAAACGCGCGGCTACAAGATCACGGTCTTCGAATACCCGGCAGTTCTCCGCGTCGATGCGGAGCTCGAGTATCCGTCCTACACTGGCCTGGAAAAAAAGACGATCGTCAATACCCGCCGCGTCAGCGCGGTCGTGGGATCGCAATTAACCTGGCAATGCCATGTCAACAAACCAGTCGCTAAAGCCTTCCTGGTAGACGAAGAAGGCGCCGAAATTCCGCTCGAGCCGCAGGGGCAAGGGGGCAATTTGCTGGCGGCCAAAATGGTCGTTAGCCAGTCGCAGACCTGGCAGGTGCGGTTGATCGACGAAGCTGGCCGGGCCAACAAGGTCGATGTCAAACTAACGTTGCGCGCCCTGCCCAACGCCCCGCCGCGGATCAAATTGGCGACCGGCGACGTCCGCGTTTCGCCGCTGGAAGAGTTGCTGATCGCTGCCAAGATGAACGACGATTTCGGAGTCGAGAAGGTCGGTCTCAGCTACCAGATGGCCGGCGAGGATGCGATCGATGTCGAGCTCCCGGCGGCCGACGGGGCCAAGCCGAAGGCAGTCGATCTGTCGGAGATCATCGCGCTGGAGAATCTCCGCGCGCAGCCAGACCAGTTGCTCTCCTACTATGTCTGGGCTGAGGATCGCGATGAGAACAACGAAGTGCGTCGCGTCAGCAGCGATATGTTCTTTGCCGAGGTCCGCCCATTCGACGAGATTTTCCGTCAAGGCGAACAGCCTTCGGAAGAACAGCAGCGGCAACAACAGCAGCAACAGCAGCAGGCGGGCCAAGGGCAAACCGAAGAACTGCTCGAGCTGCAGAAACAGATCGTAACCGGCACCTGGAATGTGTTGCGGGCTAACGCCAAGAAGCTCGGCGATCAGGCGCTCGAGGATGTACAACTGCTCGCCGACTCTCAGTCCTCGGCGCTCCAGTTGCTCTCTGAGAAAGCGGCTGAAATCAATGTGCCGGGCGCCGAAGAGCTTGTGGCCACAGCCAGCGATCACATGACCCAGGCGCTAAACGAACTGTCCGCCGCGTCCAGTTCCCGCGAGCCAAAACGCCTGCAGCAAGCTTTGGCCGCCGAGCAGTCGGCGTATCAGACGTTGCTCAAGCTGCAAGCGAAGGAGTTTGAAGTCACGCGCAGCCAGCAGCAACAAGGGCAGCAAAGCCGCTCGGCCCGCTCGCGCGCCCGACAACAGCAGATCGACCAGCTGAAATTGGAAAATCAAGAGAACCGCTACGAAAACGAGCGCCTGGCTCAGGAGGAGCAGCCACCCGAGGAGAGCCAACTGCGCCAGGTGCAGAGCCGCCTGCGCGAACTGGCGGCGCGGCAGGAAGACCTCAACGAGCAGATCCGCCAGCTGCAAGCCGCATTGCAGGCGGTCGAAGAACCCGAGCAACAAAAGGAAATTGAAAAGCGGCTCGAGCGTCTGCGCGAACAGCAGCAGGCGGGCCAAGGGCAAACCGAAGAACTGC
>JBQCJB010000409.1:0-6438 GCA_051953155.1 Aureliella sp.
CTATCCTCCGTTTGAACATTGATGGTCAGAGTTCTCGGCATCTCTGTAGCCAGCGGGCCGAAGTCCGCAATCTGACCGTCCTCCGGCGCCTTAAAAATCGAAACCGGCAAAACCCCGCTAACCAGCTGATCCTGAAGAGTATAAATGGCATACTCACATGCCGGGGGTAGCCGCTGGAAATTGAAGAAGCCGGTAGCATCCGTGCTTATTTCGTGCGGCGTGACGAGATTGCCTATGCTGCGATTCACCTGAACCAGGCCCACCTTTACATCCGACAGAGGCTTACCTTGGTGGACGAGTTGCCCTTTGATTGAAGCGCCTTCGCCGAGCCGCACTTCGATCGGTTCGGGGCGACGGCTTTCCCAGAGCACCTCTTTGGGAGCCGCGCCAGCGGCGGAAACGCGCAGGCCGACGCGCGCCACGTCTTTCGCAACGCTGAGGACAAACGCCCCGCGCTGGTCCGAGAGTGTTAACGGTGTAACGTCTTTAGCTAGAGCAGACATGCCGCCATCGGACTTGAAAACGAAATGACTGCGAACTTCTGCTCCAAAGATCGGCCGACCCTCTGAATCGACGACGTGGCCGCTCATTTGACTCGCTTCCGCATTCGACGGCAGATCCTTCAACTGGATGTCCGTCGTTGGAGTAATAAGCGGATCTATGTACTTCGAGATCGCCCCATGGTACCCGCTCGCCCCTACGGCCAAACTGAACTGGAGCGAAGCAGACAAGTTGTCAAATGTGAATCTGCCGTTTTGATCGGTGAGCGCGCGTTTTGTGCAGTCGGGATAGCAAGAAGGACAGATGGTCGACGGGCCGATTCGAGGTTTGCAAGTACTCACGACCACAATCGCTCCCTCGACGGGCTGGTTCGCTTGATTGGTGACTCGACCGGTCAGTTGCGTTCCTGCATCGTTGCCAGCGAGTGCGCAAAGTACGACTATCATTTCAAGCAACATGTCTGGCTCCTGAAAAAAACATGTCATCGACAGCAAGTCATTCCGCAGGCTGGGCGAGCGTTCAAGGCGTCGGGTTGCCCGAAATGGTTTTCGGCTCGAGTCGTGGAACCTGTGGTAGCGGCCGCGTTTCCACAGTGATGCGCAGATCCATGTTGCCCGTCTGGGCCTCGGCGGTTGCGGGCAGCGCTTTTCTGCTGCCGTCGCGGGGCAAACTGACACGAAGCTTATAGCGCCCGCGTGGAATGCACTTCAGATGGAACTTGCCCGAATCATCCGTGGTGAACTGGCTACTGCTGCGATGACCTATCCAAAAGGCCGGGTCTGAGTCGATAGTGTTGGCAACGCTTACGTGCGCCCCCTGCACGGGCGCGCCTTCGGCGTCGACCACAACGCCAGCAATTTCCTCCTTGCCTGTAATAAATGCGAACGGTCGCACTCGAAACAAGCCGTCGGAGACCTTCTGTGGAAGATGAGCAGTGCCCGGCGACTCACTGCTACCGGGCATGCTCTGGACAGAAACCGAGTACTCTTTCCCATTTTCGACCGGGATACGGTAATGGCCTTCACGATCGGTAAGAGCAGTTCTGTGATTGCTGATTGAAGCTCCCATAATTGAGATACCATTGGGTCCCTCCCGAGTGAATCGCGTCGATTCGCCGACCGATACGACAGCTCCCGGCGCCGGTTGACCGTCGAGCAAAACGCTTCCCTCGAGCATCGCACCATCTTCAAGTACGACAGAAAGAACGTTATTCTCCGCATCGACCAGTTGCGCTCTTCCGTAGTAGCTTGCCTGGCCACGGGTGAGTGTGACCTCAGCCGTTGCAGACGACGACGGTGTACCTTTGGGCAATAGTCGCGCTCGCCCCTGGGTATTGGTCGATGCTCTCTCCGAAATTTCCCTTTTGACAGTTGGCACCGGCAACGATCCCAGGTTAGGCCGCCCCGTGCTCAGTTGCTCTTCGTCCTTCAGTACGACGTTCGCATCGACGGCCGGTTTTCCATCTGGCAAGGAAACGATGACCTCGATTTCGCGTGAGCGAGCGACCTGGAATGGCCCCAACTGAAGAGAGTTGCCCGCTGAAACATCCGCTACCAAATGCGGTAGTTGCGCCTTCTCCGGATCTTTTGCAATCATGGCTGTGCGCTGCGATGGCAGTTGAAATCCGGGTTCGTCGGTGCTGAAGAGCAAGACATGTCGGCCGCGCGAAAGATAGAGTTCGTACTCACCTCTAGCGTCGGAGGTCGCATAAGCAGGCGAAGCCAGCGGATCTCCCATCTGCCTGACCGAAATTCCAGCTACCGGCAGGCCATCGTCATCGACGATAGTACCCCGAACTGCAATTCCCCGCTCGAGGACGACCTTGATTGGCGTGTTCGAGCGAATCTCATCGGCTGAGACTTTAACACTTCGCGCAAGCAGTTCGTCTTTCGCTGGCGTGCGAACGAAGAAGCGGATGGAATTTTCTTGCTGGAACGCGGGGAACTCGAGGGTTCTGGTCGGAAGCTGAAGATGGAAGCGTCCCTCTTCGTCGCTCGTCGACTTAAACATGGATGATTGAAGCGAAACGCTTGCGCCGGAGACTGGCAAGCCGGCTTCGTCCTGCACCTTTCCAACAACGCTAATTCCCGGATCTGCCACCAACTGAAACGGGCTGCCGACGAGCGTCTGGGTGATCGACATACGAACTTGAGGGCCGCGATCGCCCAGCGGCAAGTCCTCGCTGGTGGCCACGACGGCTGCTGTCCCCATCCACTCCAATTGTGGCGGCGAATAAACGATAGCCGCGAAGCCTTGTGGCAGGCCTTTGAATGCGCAAACGCCTTCCGCATTCGTCGTCGATGTCGGTGTCAGCTGGCTGGCTTGCAGATCTAAGTTATAGGAATCTGCAAACGCAATCGGCCTTGCACTCTCGATCCGCTGAAGGAGTACAACTGCATCTTCGATCGGGTCGGCCGAAGGTGTCGAATACGTGCCAGAGATGTCACGCGTTGGCGACAGCCTGATCGTCATCGCCAAGTCGAATCTCTGGCGATCTTGTTTAGGAACAAGCGTCTGCCAGCCGATGCCCTTTGTCGGATGGCCGGCGACGACACTGCCTGACCAGCTATTCGACCAATGTTTCGGTAGCGCAGGAGATTTCACGTTCTCAAAGCGATACTTCCCTTGCCGATCCGTTCTTGTGCGAGCGAAAACGTCATTGACCCGTGTCAAATGTCTGTCTTCGATGTCAATGTACTTTTTCGGTTCTGAGCTGATACGTGCGGTGCTCGACTCACGCAGCAGCACTATGGCGTCTTCGACAGGCTGCCCATCGGCCGAAAGAACTTGGCCTTCCACCGACAATATGGCGTGGTATTCCTCACCGGTGACCGTCAGCACATCGCAATCGCGGATGCGACTCAACATGTCATTATCGCTTGTTGTAATAGCATCCCAACCATCAGCGCTCGAAGCGTTTTCCGTTGGCTGCCGTGCAGCAACCGCGGAGCCGTCCGGGACGACCGGCGGAATCGGATTGCTCGTTGGGGATGATTGAGCGTCCAACATATTCAATTGGAACGTTGAAGCTGCGGCGACGACGAGCAGCATGCCGATGAGCGTGCCACCCAGGCCCGCAGGCAAGGGGCGACGTGCATGCGCAAGCACGTTTCGCAATCGATGCTCTACATCGCCGAGTCGCGACATCGCCACTGAAGGTCCGTCGACGAGGATAGGCCGCTCCGCGGCATGCACTCGGGAAAGGATCGAGACGATACTTTCCGCGTACATGTGACGCGCCTCGCCCGCATTGAGCACCAGTTCGTCGGTCGCCAGCTCGCGACTGACTCGGAGCATGCGTTGCAAGAACAAACTTGCCGGATGGAACCAATAAATCGCGACCATAAGTCGCGAAACCAGTTCCGCGTCCACATCCCGCCGCTTGATATGTGCCAACTCGTGCAACGCGACTGCCCGCTGCTCCTGAACCGACCAACTGCTGAAATCGCGCGGTACGAGAACGGTCGCTCGCAAACATCCGAACGTCAGCGGCACTGAAACGCGGTCGCTCGCCAACACTCGGGGCTGTCTACTCAAATGCAACGTGGTCGCACAACGGTCAAAAATGCTCATCGTGTCTGGAGGCAACTCTGTTGCCGCGTTGCTGATCCAATGCAACCGCCGCATCCCCCAAACCAGCCGCAGTAAGAGCATCGTCAGTACAAACGCGTACAGCAGCAAGCTCGCGCGAAGCACCCAAGCTTGCTGCCAGTCGGCAGCCGCGTCAGGATGGCTGCCGACAGAGAATTGCGACGCACCGGTGTTCTCCGGCGTCGACTTCTCTTCGGCTCTTGCCGATGCGACCGCCCGTTGCGAATCCCCGAATGTGGAAGCTGGAACCGCAATCGGCGTGACCGGCGAGTGCTCTACTTCTTCGATAGGCACAGCAGGCATTGCGATCGGCGGCGGAGCAGTGGCGGGAGGAGAAGCAGTCGGCCTTTTAACCGGAGCTGACGGTACGCCGATTCTCCAGCCGAAAGCCGAGTAGTGCAGAGGCACTGCCACGATCGCCAGCGCGATCGCACAGAGCCAAATCCGATGTGACCATGCCGGCGCGTGTCTTGTGAACCGGACGAGTAGAGTAGCGCCTAGCGTGATTGACAGCAACTGGATCGACAGTGCGACAGTGGTCGCCAGAATCGGATGCTGGACAATCGTCGAAGCAATACCATCCCAGGCGACCGTGGCGCTGCCGAACATGTCACATTCCTTTCGATTCGTGTTGATCGATCAAATCCCTCAGACGCTGAATCTGCTGTGGATCCAATTTGGCCTTCGGGTCGGCCAGATGAGTTGCCAGTGCGTCTCCGACAGAACCACCAAAGAAGACATCAATGACATGCTTGAATGCAGACTTTGCAGCCGATTCGCGGCTCTTTGCAGAACGATAGACAAATCGTTTGCCATCGCGACGGTGCGTGACGACGCCTTTCCCTTCGAGAATCCTGAGCAACGTCCGCACGGTGGCGTTGGCCGGTTGGTCCGGCAGCGCTTCGACGATGTCGCTCGCGCTTGCCTCACCCAGCCGATAGATGACGTCGAGAATCTGGCGCTCTCTGCGAGTTAAATCGGCTCCCACAATGCACTCCTCGCCCAAAGTGTTAAAATATTAACAGATAGCATCCGCGAGTCAACGCTGGAGTGTTAATTTTTTAACATTTACCCGCGGACCGCCTTGGAGGTCGACTGCCAGCCTTCAAAGTGGGACCCTCAGCGCCAGCGCTGGGGACGAAAAACCAATGGACAGCGGGGCGCGTTCGAATAAACGCCGCGGCAAATGTCGAGCGGACTTTAAGCTGGCGCATGGTCGTAGAGCGTCGACCGAAGAAAAGCGCTGCGGGTGCCAGACTGGCTACTCGCTCATGGCAACAGAGTAACACGGTGACCGGCGAACCATCGCCGCCGAGCCGCGTTTGCGCCCAAAGCAGACAGCCAGAGTTGCCAAGAAGGAGGTTTCCAGTGACCCCTATGGGAATCGAACCCATGTTGCCGCCGTGAAAGGGCGGTGTCCTAGGCCGCTAGACGAAGGGGCCAATCACTGTGCTTCAATTTCTATCAGGCATGGGAAAGCTGGTCAAGGCACCCCGAGCCGTACGCGCCGCGGTGGCGGAGCATTTTTTCATGCGGCTTGATTCGACAGCCGAGCCGCCCTCCCGGATCCCCCGACCCTGGCCTATTTCCGCGAGCGCAAAGTAGGACAGCCCTCTGGGCTGTCACATGCATTGAACACGATGCCCAGTCCGCATCGCGCGTCAGCCGACGGTGTAGGGAAGGCTCGTCCCGGCCCCGGCCCTGGTGATCAACGCCCTCGCTGATGCGTTCGGGTTACGAAGAAAGCTATGGAGCCTCTAAAAAGAGCCATGCGGCTCAGACGGGGTCTGGGCCGCATGGCGGGGTGATGAGATTCGTTGAAGCTCGCGCATGCCAGGCTAGCCGCTGCGCAAGCTCGAATCGCCTTGCCCTTAGTCGGTAACCAATCAGTCGGTAACCAATTAGTTGGTGATCAAGAAGTTGCCCATGTTGGCCACTGGCAGCAGGGGCAGTCCAGGTTGACCGGAGATGTTCCGGCTGACGGCCTTGCCACCGAAGGAGTACACCAGACCGGTGGAAACATTCCACTGCAGTTCGTTCGAACCGACGACGCCCGTCGACGAGCCTGGGAAGAGGAACGTCGAATTGCCGAACAGCGACGTGTTGCGGCTGAGCGGAGCTACGCCGTTAAGGCCAGCAACCCAGCTACCGACATCGGCTCGGTCGACGCCGCCGACATAGAGCGTCGAAGTTCCGCCGAAATCGTAATTGTGTTTCCAGTAGACGTTGGCCTGGTTGGACGCACGGATGCGCACGTTCGCTCCGCCGACCGGCTGGAAGAGCGTGTCCTGGGTCGTGTGGATCGTTCCCCAGGTACCGACTTCGTTGCGCTCGTTCAGCGCAAAG